>DATGMV010000141.1:0-12703 GCA_035307185.1 Fermentimonas sp.
GCAGCACAAAGTGCAACACCACTTCCTCCGGCAGGCATCGATTCATTTGATGCTGTTTTATCTATATACTCTTTAATAGTTGAATCTTGTAGTTTCATCATTAATAAGCATTTAGTTTTCTTTTCCATTCCTTCCATCCAAGAATTGCCAGCACAAGAAAAACCGAATATTGAATTGAAGTAAAATATAAACCTTGTGAAGCAAAAATTGGTATGGATACTACATCTCCAATAATCCAAAATATCCAATTTTCCACTTTCTTAAGTGCCATTAAAATAGTTGCAATCAAGAAAAATGCAGTATTAAACGAATCTATCCACGGCAGGTAAGACTCCATGTATCCAACATCATCATTGTTTACCCATCTAAGTATAAAGAACACCGCTACATAAATAACTGTAACAGAAAACCATGATGCTATGTTTTGAAACATTGTATTAGCAGTAATCTTCAACTTTTGGTCATTCTCACTCGTTCTTGACCACATGTACCAGCCAAAAATATTGGAAACAAGATAAACAATATTAATTCCTGCATTTGCATAAAGCTGCGAAATAAAGCATATATAGATATATATTGATACATTGGCTATACCAAAAGGGAAAACTGAAATATTCTCTTTTCTTGCATACCAAACGCTTATAATTCCAAATACAACGGCAATAATTTCAATCCAATTCAAAATAAAATATATTAGTCATCAAGAAGTTTTGCTTCCAGCACCTGATTTATAGAAAAATTTTCAATTCCTAAATAATAAGCGGCAGATTCTGCAAGAGCAGCCATGGGAACCAGTCCGATAATCTCTGAACCAATAATATTTACACCATATCTCTTTGCTTCCATTCGTACCATCTCATGGACTTGGTAAATTGATGTATTAGAGAAATCTGTTAGATTCATAGAAACTTGTGCAACGCCTCTTTCTCTAAGCTCTACTCCCATTGCTTTGCAATAATGTAAACCACCATTACTATGGCGCACTTTTTTTGCAATAGCGGATGCAATATCTAAATTGTTTGTACTTAAGTTAATATTATATGCAATAAGTGGTTTACGAGCACATATGGCAACAGCTCCAGCAGTTGGATGAGGTGAAAATGGACCAAAATCAGGCTTCCAATCGGGTAGCTTCATTTTTTCTGTCAGTCCTTCAAACTCACCTCTTCGCACATTAGCAAGATTCTCTCTATGAGAAGCAGTAGCAGAAGCTTCGTATAAAAATGAGGGTAAATTATATCTATTAGCAACTACTTCTGCAACTTCTTTTGATATTTCAATAGCCTCCTCCATTGTTACATTCTTTATAGGAATAAATGGCACCACATCTACTGCTCCCATACGAGGATGCTGACCACTTTGCTTGTTCATATCAATAAGATCCACAGCCTTTCCTATAGCCTCAACAATTGCATATTTCAATGCTTCAGGCTCTCCTGCAACAGTAATCACAGAACGATTATGATCAGTATCACCGCTGTAGTCGAGAAGTTTCACTCCCGTCTTACCTCTAAAAACATCTGCAATTTTTTCAATCTTTGCTTTATCTCTCCCTTCGCTAAAATTTGGAACGCACTCAATAATTTTGTTCATAAACCCATTATTAACAATCTAAGTTTGCACTTTAATTAAACCTAATAATTGAATAAAATTCAATAAAGTTGCAATTTAACGATATTTCTATTTACTAAGCTTATCTACTTCCTTTTCTAACTAACATTAAAATCAGTGCAAGAACATTCATAATTTCAAGTCGACCTAACAACATATTTGCAGAAAGTACATATTTTGCTGAATTTGGTAAATGTGAGTAGTTATCCATTGATCCGATACTTCCAAAACCAGGGCCCACATTTCCTAATGTAGCAATTGAAGCACTTACCGCAGTTACTACATCAATATGCATCAAAGATAATAAAAGTGTAGTAACAGAAAATGTAAGAATATAAAGTACTATGAAAATTGAAATTTGTTTTTCCAAACTCTGGTCCACAATATTATCGTCATATTTCACAATAAAGACCCCCTCGGGATGGAGTGTTTGTTTTAACTGTTTAGTTAGGGAAGAAAAATAGATATAAACTCTATCGAATTTTATTCCACCCGCAGTTGAACCAACCATCCCGCATTGAGTAGAGAAATATAGTAAAAGTATAATTGCAAAAAGAGGCCATCCACTACTGTCAGCAGTAGCTAAACCAGTTGTACTTGCAAGTGAAATCACTTGAAATGAAGCATATCTTAGAGACTCCCAAAATCCATATAAGTTTTCAAAATATAGCTGTAGTGTAATTAAAATAATTCCTAAAAACATAACTAATGCATATATTTGAATGGGATGAGAATTAAATATATTATGTTTTTTTCCATTTATAGTACTCCATATCAATAAGAAGTGTATGCTGCTTATAAACATGAAAAACATTACAACAACCTCAATCCAAACGCTATCATATGAGGCAATGCTAAGGTTCTTTGTCGAAAAACCTGATGTTGCAATAGTAGAGAAAGAATGACAAACGGCATCAAAAAATGTCATGCCAAGTAAAGTCAAAAGTATCGTTTCTAAAATAACAAGACTTAAATAGACGGCTGAAACAGCAAGAATTACGTGTCTCGATCTTTCAGTAAAACTCATCTTTGAAAGATCAGAAACTTCTGCACGGAATAAATACGACTTGCCGCCTCTCTTTTCCGGGATTAAGAAGTACAAATAAAATTATACCTAATCCACCAATAAAAGAGGTGGATGATCGCCAGAAAAGCAATCCTTTTGTGAGCGTTTCAACATCTGTGAGTATGCTCGCACCTGTTGTTGTGTAACCTGAAACACTCTCAAAAAGTGCATTTGCAAAAGTGAACTCACCTCCCCAAATAACGAATGGCAGCATACCAGCAAGACAGGTTATGATCCAACCAAAAACACTTATGGCGAGTCCTTCATGGAAACGGATATCTCCAACTTTTTCAATAAAAAATGTGGATAAAAATCCAAGCAACAGACATATAAGTGCACTTATGGTAAGAGCATTGTATGAGTTCTCTTTGTAAGCTAAAGAAATCACTGCAGCAATAAGCATGAACAATGAGTTGAAAAGTAAAATATTGCCTAAATATTTTACTACCGCTTTTACCCTTATCATATATTAAGCAAGAAAAAAAAGTTGTTAACGTTCTATTTCGAGCATCAGACCTTTTACATCAAGTGCTTTTGTATACATATCAAGTGATCCATCCTCTTGAATTGGCCACTCCTCTTTTGGTTTATCCCAATATAACTCTACACCGTTACCATCGGGGTCGTTAAGGTAAATTGCTTCAGACACACCATGATCGCTTGCACCGGATAATGGATAATTCGACTCAAGTAACCGTTTCAATATTAGAGCAAGATCTTTTCTTGTAGGATACGCAATTGCTGTATGATATAAACCCACCATATTAACAGGTGCGTTTGGCATTCCTTCAGTATGCCAGGTATTTAACCCAATGTGGTGATGGTATCCTCCTGCTGAAAGAAATGCAGCTTGTTTGCCATATAGCATTGTAACTTCAAATCCAAGTAAATCACGATAAAAAGAAAGAGATCGTTCTAAGTCGGACACTTTTAAATGAACATGCCCAATTCTCACCTGTTTAGGAATATTATACTCTCCCATTTGTCTGTTTTCTCAAATTGTAATTATAATTTTAATATGCAAATATAACAATTCAATTTGTGTATTCGTTCAAAATCATATTGTAAGGTAGATAAAACAAGATAATGGTTACATTTAATTTGAATATTGAACAAAACCTCGCTCAAGGTGGTTTACTCAATTAATTCAATTATTAAAATGCAAAATCTCAAGTTATCTATTTTAGATCTATGTTATTTCACTGAAAATGATGGGTCTGCAAATGATGTTTTACAAAACTCCACCAAAACTGCTCAGCTTGCTGAGAAGTTGGGTTATAACCGATATTGGTTTGCTGAGCATCATAACACAGGTTCTCTTATGAGTATGTTTCCCGAGATTATGATGGCACATGTAGCTTCTAAAACTGAGCGAATAAGAGTTGGTAGTGGTGGCGTTATGCTACCTAACCACAGTTCGCTTAGCGTGGCAGAAAGATTCTCTATGCTGGAAGCACTTCATCCTAATAGAATTGATTTAGGGCTGGGCAGAGCACCCGGTACTGACGGACGTACAGCTTATGCACTACGTAGATCTTTTGAAATATTGAGAGAAGATACATTTCCTGAGCAATTGAATGATCTACTTAACTATTTCGGACACGACTTCCCCGATAAACATCAGTTTGCATCAGTATCTGCAAATCCCGATCCGTCACTAACACCTGATATTTATATGCTCGGTTCAAGTAACGGAGGTGTTAGGTTTGCTTTGGACAAAGGACTTGGATTTGTTTTTGCAGCTCAAATTAATGCTGATATGGCAATTCCTGTTCTAAAGTTTTATAAAGAAAATTTCAAACCATCTAAATATTATAGTAAGCCAAAAAGTATGATGTCAATTAGTGTCTTTGTCGCAGAGACGGAAGAAGAGGCACAATATCTGGCAGAGCCTACACTTTTGATGTGGACAATGTTAGGAACGGGGAAAAGATTCACTAAATTTCCTACAATTAAGCAGGCTACCGATTATAAATACAATATTCAGGAAATGTCTGTAAGACAGCAGCAGATGAATAAGTTTGTTATAGGAACTCCTTCTCAAGTAGCCAATAAACTCTACGATTGGGCTATGAAGACAGACATAGACGAGATAATTCTTGTTGATGGTTATCACGATATTGAAGCCCGTAAGAAAGGATACACGCTTCTTGCAAAAGAGGTTGGTTTGAAATCAGTTTAGTAATTCAATCCAGTAATTTGTCATTTAATAATGCATCAATTAACTGCATGCGATAACTTTTAGTTTTTGGATCATAAATTCCAAATCCTGCATTCCATTCCCAGTATGCCCAACTAAATCCTTGTTGATTAAACCAACTGCTCAAGTAGCGTGTCCATCTCACACGAGAATCCATATCCGCTTTTGAATATGATCCAAACTCACCAATATGTATCGGTATCCCCTTCTGCATGGCAAGTTTAAGCACAGGCTTAAAATCATCAATTACTTTCTGCCGTTCGGTTTCAGTATCACGCCATTCTGTACCAAGCCATGCATCGGCACCTTCAGTCCAGCTTGCACCTTGATGTGTAAATTGAAACGGACTATAATAGTGCACCGTAAGAATAATATTAGGGTCGTTGGGTAAACTTAGATACTTAACACCACTTATACCTCCCCACTCTGCTGTACCTATTAGCACACAGCGTTTAGGATTAGTTTTACGTATTACATTCAACGCTTCTTTCAAATAAACATTCCACATAGAAGGATTAAGTTTATCATGGGGTTCATTCAAAACTTCAAAAAGTAAGCTATCGGGATAACCTTTAAAATGATCTGAAATCTGTTTCCAATGAGAAAGAAACCTCTCTTTATTTGTAGTAGGATTTGCCATAAATGCATCGTGATGATGCAAATTTATAATTACGTGCAACTTATTTTTCAATGCTTCTTTTACAACTGAGTCAATAGTTTTAAAAAAATCATTCTTTATTGTATATGGCTCTGTTGACGAGCTTCTATCTGCTCTTTCCCAATTAATTGGAATACGAACATGACTAAAACCTAAGCCGGCTATCCTTTCCATGTCGTCAAACACAAAATTTGGTTGCAATGATTGTCTTAACTCAAATGTATTTCCAATATTTATCCCTTTACCTAACCTTCTATTAATTTCTTGAGCACTTGCCCACTCTTTTTGTTTAAAATCCAAATTATCACCTTCCTGAATGGCAGAACTACCACTACAATTATAATTAACAAGTACAATTATGGATAATAGAATCAAAGATATTTTTTTCATAAGGCTTATTAAATTGAAGCATCTGTAATCTTTCTTCAACATTTTCTCGATTATTTATTAATACAAAGCTACAATTATAAATAAGATGAACAAACAAAACCTTTGCTTCATGTCAGTAACTTCATTTCAATACTTTTTTTTATTGTTAACTTCTTCATAAGATGTCAAAAAGCAAAACTACATGGCACGTTTTATTGTTTAAATATTAGTGCATATGCGAATTAAGGTAATTATTAAAAAACAGCATAATAATATGAAGCTTAGATCATACGAAACATATTGGCTCCTTAAGAACGGAATTATAAACAGCTACCCTTCGCTGCAAGAAAACATCAAATGTGATATAGTGGTTTTAGGAGCAGGAATTACCGGTGCGCTTGTTAGTCATGCACTTCTTAAAGCTGGTTATGACACTGTTGTATTAGACAAACGAGACGTTGGTGCAGGAAGTACCTCTGCCACTACTTCAATGTTACAATATGAGATTGACACCCCAATGATTGATTTAGCAGGAATTATTGGCGAAGAAGGAGCTGTAATAAGTTATAATGCAGGAATAAATTCTCTGAGAATACTGGAAGATATCAATAGAAAAGAAAGTATTAATGGTGGTTTCGCCCTTAAAAAATCTCTTCAGGTATCACATTCAGAAAGTAATATCCAAAAATTAAGAGAGGAGTTTCTTTTTAGAAAAAAACATGGATTTGATGTTGAGTGGCTAACATCACAAGAAATTAAAGAAAGATATAAGATGAACTCTTTCGATGGAATCTTGTCATCAGAAGGTGCTTCTATAGATGCATTTAAATTTGCTCATGAACTTTTTCAAAAGAACCACAATAGAGGTTTACGCATTTACGATCATACTGAACTTAAAAGAATAACATATGGCGAAAGAGTCATAATTAAAACAAAAAACGGATTCAAAGTTGAATGCAAAAAAATAATATTCTGCACAGGCTTTGAAACATTAAAAATGTTTAAGGAAAAATATGCCGATATTGTTACTACTTTTGCAACCGTAAGTGAAGAAAACCCTAATCTATACAATGAACTTAAGGATTTACTTATTTGGGAAACCGGCATGCCTTATATCTATCTACGTACAACAGATGATAACCGACTATTAGTTGGAGGAGAAGATATTCATTTTAAATATAATCGAATAAGTGATAAACTAAAAAGTAAAAAATCTGCAAAGCTGATTAAGAAAATTAATGTCCTCTTACCCGATTTGCATTTTATAGAAGATTACATATGGGCAGGAGCCTTTGGGCAAACAAAGGATGGATTACCATATATTGGCGAACATCCGGATTATAATAATGCAATATTCGTACTTGGCTTCGGAGGTAATGGCATTACCTTCTCTACACAAGCGATGTCATTGGTTCTAAAAATATTAGCAGGTGAGTATGATCCACTGCTTTATATTTACAGGTTTAACAGATAAATTCGATTTCTTTTTCTCTGTAAACTATAGACGAATGAGAATTATTATGTAATTTCGAAGAATAATATGTTCAATTAATTATACCATAAAAAGCAATGACTGAACAACAGATAGATAAGATTAAAGGCCTATTTTTTGGTCAAGCCATAGGAGATGCCTTAGGTTTGGGAACTGAGTTCTTAGATAAAAAGCAAGTTAAGTTATATTATCCCAACAAACTCACAAGTTATTCACAAATTATACAAGACTCATTTCGTAAACAGTGGAAACAAGGTAAGTGGACCGACGACACAGATCAGTTTATTTGCATATTAAACTCTTTACTTAAGACAAATACAGTCGATGAGCATGCATTTGCTAAAGAATTATATGCTTGGGCACAAAACTCGCCGGTAGATATCGGAATAACTGTAAATAAAGTGGTCTCTCATCCCGATTTTTTAAAAGATCCATTTAAATGCTCTAAAGAGATATGGGAAGATTCGCAACGAGAAGCAGCAGCCAATGGAGCAATAATGCGAACATCAATTCTTGGTGCATATGAATTTTGGGATTATAAAAAAGTAATATTAAATACCGAAAAGATAGCTAAAGTCACCCATTGGGACCCACGCTGTGCCGGATCAAGCGTAATAATCACATTGATAATTGCCAACCTACTAAACGAAGATCGAATGTTATCACTTAAAGAAATTGTAGAAATTGGTGATAATTACGACAATCGAATTATCTACCATATAGAACAATCAACGGACCGAGATATAAGTAATTTATATCTTGATGAAGAAGGCATTATAGGTTATACATTATTAGCACTATCAGCCGGATTATGGGCATATTTTCATGCTAAAGATTTTGAAAGCGGACTCATATCAGTTATTAACGAAGGTGGTGATGCCGACACAAATGGTTGCATAGCAGGGAGTTTATTAGGCACAAAGTTTGGCTATAACTCAATACCGAAACATCTGATAGATGGACTACTTAATAAAGAACTGTTAGAAGAAAAATTCAATCAATTCATAAAACTAATTGATGGCTAAAAAATTGTACTATTTATACTCAATAGCGTACTTATTATACTTACAAAAGACAGTCCGCTAATAATTTATTTACCTCATCTATATTGAAATATTCGGGGTCAAAATCTTCATCTAACCAATCTCTATAGTTCTCATAATACTTATGTTCGGGATTCTTAATAATCTCAAGAATATTATGATAACCAAGAATTCCACCTGAATCTTCAGGAGGAGCTGACATTTTGCCATCAATACAAACCGGATATTTAATTTCTGATTTTGAATCATCAATTTCCTCTAGAATGATATCATGCAACCAGCTATCGCCGAAATCATATTCATAAATTATTTTGTCATGCTTATGGTTTAACAGATCAGAAACCTTTATTTCTTTATAATCTCTATTCCTCACTTCATCCCAAAAATCATCATTTTCCATTTTCACTGTATAGAAAAAGTTATCCTTTATAAAATGATGAAAATGAACATTTTCCCAACCCACTGATGTCTGTATCACTTTATGAAAATCAGAGAGTAGCATACTTGAAGGAACTAACAAACGTCTCCATATTTTGGGTTTGCTGTCTCTTAATACAATTAGAACCTGAAAAACTTTATCTTCCATATCTTCACGTATTAAATTGTTAGTACACAGTACAATTTTAATATTATTCAACAAACTAACAAAATATTTTACTAAATCATTTCAATCTTTTGTTATTATATTTCATTTTTAATTTAAATTTTTAGATAGGAAAACTTACATGATATTGTAAAAAATATAGCGAGATTTAATATTGACACATAAAACCTTATACAGCACTAATATAAACTTTAATTGCCTCAATAAGTTCTTCCTGAGGTATGCCTGCCTGTTCACTCATCATCTTTATAGTTGCAAGTGGAAGCACAATTTTTGCCATAGGACTATTGAGCATAGAGAACTTAGAATTATAAGCAATCAAATTCTCTTTTAAACCGGGATACTTTTGTAAAAGATGTTTCAGTTTTGTTTCACCTGTAATAGTAATATCTCCTTTATCACCGTTATTTAACTCAGCACCATTATCATCATAATTGTCGCTCTTACCTGAATGAGTTTCCCAAGTTAGTAACCTTTGTTCACCTTCCATAGCACGAATATGAGTACAATCCTGCATCATCTCCATTACTCCTCTAAAATTACCATTACTATCTCTAATTGCAACGTAAACAATATAAATAAATGTGCCAGGCTTATTAATCCAGAATTCAGCTTTACTCTGCTCACCACTCCTAAACTTATCAATAATCTCTTCTACAAGATATAAACTTTTTGGAGGATGACAATTTCGCACTTCACGTCCAATAACACCTTTGCTCCGTGGAAATACTCTATGCTTAGTATCAGTATAAAACTTTACAATATCATTTTCGTCAACAAATGAAATATCTACCGGCAGATGTTGATAAAGCAAGTTAATCTGCTCAAGTGTAAGTTTACCTTCAGCAACATCCAGCACTTTCTCTCCCTTATCAGACTCAACATTTTGTCCATACTTAGCTAATAGTGCACCAAGTTCTGCCATGAAATCGCTTTGATTTACACTCTCGTTATTAGACTTATTCCGGTTTAAATCATTATCAGTTTTAAGTTCAGGCATATCTATCATAAAAAAACCAATTTCTCTGTCACCCGACTTAAGTTCCTCCATCTTATCCTCAGAAATCAATTTTAAGGATGTAGGATATAATATCATCTCCTCCTTCTCCATCAGATCTCTCAGATCCACCGCAATCTTTTCATATAAGCTTAGAAATGCCTCAGTATCAACATTATCTTTATTAAGCATTTCCCAGGCATCATTAATCTCATCACGAATATGATCGTCATATACCCACATTGTAGTGGTTGGTCGGTCAAAACCTTCCCTCTCAAGTGCTGAGTATAATTGATTCTGTTTACGGCTAAAGTGCACTCTATACTGCACAATCTTCTCAAAAAGCTCCAACCATGGATTAAGAACAAATGATTTCTTTGCTAAATCATCAGCCTTAAGGAGAAGACTCTTCATTTCTTTATTTTCACGGCGATAGGCATCAATAGTATGGCCATAGGGAAGCGGTTGCTCTTGCGTATCAAATAAGCCATCAAACACATCAAGCATCGTACGCACATCTTCGTTCATACATTCATCAGGATCTTCTTCCATTAAAAGCTGTTCGGCAGCTGCATACTCCTCGGGGGAAATTCTTCCCACCTCTTTTCTCATTCTATCTCTTGCTTTCTCAAGCTCTAACAAATTGTTATCATAAAGTTGTTTAATTTCCAGCATCCTTTTCAGTTTGCCCTTATCGAGGCTTGCGAAAGTAGAATTTACTCTGTTCTGATCCATATTAAGCTATGATTAAATGTTATTTACATAACAAAGATAGATATCGTTTATAGCCTATACAATACCTAATAGTTGCTATTTTTTTAAGATTAGCCTAAACAAATTGAATCAGATCAAGATTTATACAACGTTACTACTGCTCAATAAGCTTGTTCACCCCATTTTCATCTTTCTCGAGACGAAAAGAATCAAATAGTTTGCCTGTAACATCATATGAATCATAATATATAGTGTTATTGTCAACTGTAATATTTTGATAAAGCTGTGTATTTTCAGCGTTCACATCACTCCAAACATCTTTATTTAGCTCATACATTTTAGGACCTGCCACTGAAACCAAGTACAAAGGTGGATTCTTAACATCCCCGGTAATATTTTCCTCATTAAACCCACGACAATAGGTATGATCGTGCCCTTGTAATACCATATCTACACCATGTTTCTCAAGAATAGGTTTCAATATATTACGATACTTCTCATTATTTCTACCTGATGAACAAGAATAAATAGGATAATGCGTGAAAACAATTGACCACTTATAAGGATTACTTTCTAAAGTACTATCAAGCCAGTCAACAATAGTTTGTAAATCTTTATTCCCCTCATTTAAAGTATAAGAATCAATACCTATAAAACGAACCCCCTGGTAATCGAAATAATAAGATCTATCCTGATAATCCGGAAGCGGAGCATTTTGAGGCATGCCAAAGATGTTTCCCCAATGTTTAGAGAACACACGCTCATTGCTACCGGCTACTTTTGAATATTCATGATTACCCGCAGTTGGAACTGATGGCAAAGTTCCTAAAATCCAGCTACCTGCATAAAAGAATTCATTCCAGTAATCATCGGTACTATTGCTAACCAAATCACCGGCAAAAAGCATAAAAGATGCATCCTTTCCCAAATGAGTATAAGCTTGTCGTATAGCTCTCGAACCCAGTGATTTTATATCGTTCTGAAAATCTCCAAGATATATAAATGAGAACTTATCATCTACCTTCTTTGCTGTAGTAAAATGAAACCATTCACTCCAAACTTTGCCATTACCAACACGGTAAGAGTACTGAGTATTAGGCTTAAGGTTAGTAAACCTAACTTCATGAGAAATACGATCACCACTATCTCCATAGTTTTCAGAATAAGATCCTTCAATCTCTTTAATTACATCCTCAAATTTAGGAATTGCTGTAGTTTCAGCAATTTGTGCAACTGTTTTAGTAACACCTTCTTTAGTGCGCCATGTAACGGTATATTCTGAAGTTGGGTCTCCTCCAATCGACAGCATAATTTCAGTAGGGGTACTTCCATTATTATTCTGTGAGTTAATAACTTGAAATTGCAAAAGCAACAAAAGGGCTAAACAGCCCTTAAATGCCACATTAAGATTAAGCTTTAGATTCATTTTATTTGTTTTTGTATATTTACTATCGTTCTAACACAAAGAAAAGAAAAACTTGTTTAAAAACAATGAATTTCAAGCTTAAATCCTTTTTCTACTCAATTCATCTACTATTCCAGCACCTCTTCCAAAAACAACAGCGTATGTCTCCACGCCCTATTTGCCATTATATCATCATACTCCTGTGATTCAGGATTTGTAAAAGTATGTCCTGTATTAACATAAATGATAATTTGCCAATGCGCCAGTGCCGCTAAAACAGCACCCAATTACGGCTATCTTATCTGTATTCAATCATAATTACTGTTGGATCCGGACTACAAATAATTCTGATAGTCCGAACCCAACAATAAATAAAAAGTTAAAAGTCAACTTTACAATCTGTAAAATTACCACTACAAAGGAAAATTAGCTCTAATCCCAACCCGGATTCTGACTCAATTCTTCATTTAGCGAAATCTGATCAGAAGGGATTGGATACCAGTAATGCTTTTTATCAAATTCTCTCGTTCTATCCTTTGTTCCA
>DATGMV010000142.1:0-4892 GCA_035307185.1 Fermentimonas sp.
ATGTTTTCAGTTGGGTTATATCTCATATTTAACCTGGGACTAAAGATTGCATTTTTTACAAGGTTGTGCTTATCGAGTCTACCACCTACTAAAAAACTCCACATATCGGTTTTCCATTCGTTTTGAAGGAATCCACTTAAAGTATGTGTATTTTGTAAAATGCCTTCTGTTCGATAACCGCTAATGTCTTCGAGCTCGCTGCCGAGATATTCACCTCCCACTGTTAGATCAGATGGCATAAACCATAGATTCTTGAAAGAATGGATGAAATGACCTCCCACCTGATAGGTGAGTTCCGAAGTTTTACCAAATGAGTTTATTCGCGTTTGATTGTTTTCAATTACTTCATTTAAGTTATCAATGTCATCTTGTGGCATTCCCGGTACTATTTCAGGAACATTTTTGTTGTAGGGATCTCCCGCACCGTAATAACTGCCACGATCGGTATGGCTTGCCGCAGCATATAGGTTTAGCTTACTCTTTTGGTCTGTCGAATATTTATCGAAACTTAAAGAACCACTGTTTATGTAGTGTTCTACCTGCTCTGTAATGTAGCTTTCGTATGGTTGCAAGTCCAACCTGTCACCACCACGACGGAATTCATGTATATTTCTGTACTCGAGCGTTAGTCTTGAGTAAATTCCTGTTTTGAGGAAAGAGCGGAATCCAAGGGAGCGGTTTTTTAATGATGGCAGTTCGGTGAACCCATCTCCATCCATATCAAAAGGGTCTCTCAGTCGGTGTTGACCATAAACCATGATTCCTGCATTGCGTGTGTCATTTACAAGAGAAGCATTAAATGTTGTGTTGTTTTCAAGTCTACCTGTGGCGTTGATACTCGATATAGTATGAGAAAATTCACCACTATTTCGTATAGGTTCGCGAGTAATAATGTTTACAGTACCACCAATCGCATTGGCTCCAAAGAGTGCTGAACCACCTCCGCGAACCACTTCGATACGTTCTATCATGTTGGCGGGGATCTGCTCCAGTCCGTACACTCCTGCAAGCGCGCCTATCATTGGACGCGAGTCTATAAGTATCTGCGAATATGAACCCTCCATTCCGTTAATTCTTACCTGAGTTGTGCCGCAATTTTGACAGTTATTTTCAACTCTTAATCCGGGTTGGAATTTTAGTCCGTCGGATAATGTCTTTGAGTTGGTTACATCCAAAGTTTTCATGTCGAGCACGCTAACGAGCGATGGAGCCGTTCTTCTTGTGGTTTCGTTTCTGTTTGCAGAAACTACAACTTCGTTGAGAGTCGTTGCAGACTCTTCAAGCTCAAAGTCAAGCTCGAGACTTCTGTTAGCTTCAATCTTTACATTACGAGTGACAGTTTTAAATCCTATCATTGAGGCTTCTATGGTGAAATCTCCCACGGGTAGGTTTCTGAGGAAATAATGACCAGTTGCATCGGTAGTTACACCAACAGTTGTTCCCTGAAGTTTAATTGTTACATATGGCAAATGTTCCTTAGTTCTTTTGTCTAACACATGACCAAATATATGTGCATCGGTTTGGTCAGGACTATTGTTGTATGCATTTAAATTGATTTTAAATACCACAATAAGTATAGCAAATATGATTATTATCTTTTTCATTCTAATTGTTAAATATGTTTGTAAAGCTTTGCTCTAGAGCGTAGTTGTGTAGTGATTGCAAACTTTATATACTGTATAGGTACAGTAATAGAAAGACGCAGTTTAGACTTTAAAATTTAATTTTTGCAGATTCAATAAATGAGTTGAATCTAACAAAACCTGTTTGAATAAGACTTGTTCAATTATAGTTTGGGGGGTGCCCTTAACTGAAAGGATAATACAGTATGAGTTTTGCTTATGTATTTATATGCGTTTGTATATAAATATCTATATTCGGGCAAGTTGCCCGAAAGATCAATTTCTGGAAGTATCTCAGTTGTTAAAGATGTATTGAATAATTGATCGAGAAGTTGAAGTTCGTTTTCTGTATGTTCGTGATTGTTTGTTTCATTAATTTTAAATGGGTGAGAATGAACATACTTTATGTTGTTTATGATATGAGTGTGTGTAAATAGTGTGAAGCTGCATACATATAGTGTAAACAGTATCGGGTATAGAAGCTTCAATCTATTCAATCTTACTTTAATCATAATTTCGGCAAATATATATCAATAAAAAATACCTATTCTATTAATTATGTTACATTAACAGTAAGTATTTATTTATGCATGATCAGAAGTATTGATATTTTACTAAATTACGATTTAAAAAGTTTTTATAGTAACTTTGTTCTTGGAAAACCAAAATATATGGATCCGAGCACAATAATTAGAAAATACTACAAGGAGAGAACTAAACTTTATGATATCTATATGTCGCATTGCACCGATGTGACTAACATGGCCATTAGTATCGTTAATAGACACCCAGAGCTGGCTGTGGATATTAAGTTTATTGAAGAGGCCGGAATGTTGCATGATATTGGTATATTTAAAACAAAAGCTCCAAGGATAGCATGTGAAGGTGATCTACCATATATCTGCCATGGTTATCTTGGTAACGAACTGTTAGCAGAAGAAGGGTTCCCAAAGCATGGACTTGTGTGTGAGAGACACACTGGCACAGGGTTGAGTCTTGAAACAATCATACTGCGAAATTTGCCCATTCCCCATAGAAATATGCTTCCACAAAGTTTAGAAGAGAAAATTATATGCTTTGCAGATAAGTTTTATTCTAAGTCGAATTTGGGTAAAGAGAAATCGGTGAAGAGAATCAGACAGAGCCTCAAAAGAAATGGTTGGCATCAGGTTACAGTGTTTGATGAATGGTGTGAGTTATTCTTGTGAAAATTGTGGCAAACTATTTGCAGTATATTGTTGATAGTTGAAGAAAATAAATAATATTATATATGAAACGTAATACGAATCAGCAAAAAGCCGATACTTCGAGTAGTACACACGATACAAATGAGGAGGAGTTGACACAAAATGAGTTGTCTGATAAAGACAATTTGACAGAAGAGGAGACTGTAGATGTGGAAAATGTTGATCCTCAAGATGAAATTGTGCAACTACAACAGAAGTATAATGAGCTGAATGATAGTTTCCTTCGTTTGAACGCCGAGTTTGATAACTTTAGAAAACGTACAATCAAAGAAAAGGCTGAGATTATAAAAACCGGAGGAGAGCGTGTCTTGCACGGCATAATTTCATTAGTTGATGATTTTGAACGCGGCTTGGCTGTCCTAAATGAGTCTGAAGACAAAAATGCGATGGTTGAAGGAATGGAGCTGATATATAATAAATTTATCAGTTTCCTGAATCAAAATGGAGTTGAAGAAATTGAAGCGATAGGTCAGCCATTTGATGCAGATACATTTGAAGCGGTTACCACTATACCAGTACAAGAAGATTCAGAAAAAGGTGTTATAGTTGATTGTATTCAGAAAGGTTATAAGTTAAACGATAAAATTATCCGCTTCCCAAAAGTTGTTGTAGGAGAATAATATGTCAACAAAAAGAGATTATTACGAAATATTAGATATTGCAAAATCTGCTTCTGCCGAGGAGATAAAAAAAGCATACCGTAAAAAAGCTATTAAGTATCACCCAGATAAGAATCCGGGAGATAAGGAGGCTGAGGAAAAATTTAAAGAGGCTGCCGAGGCATATGAAGTACTTAGCGATCAGAATAAACGTGCCAGATATGATCAGTATGGTCATGCCGGAGTAGGTAGTTCTGCCGCAGGTGGCGGATTTGGAGGAGGAATGTCTATGGATGATATCTTCTCTCAGTTTGGAGATATTTTTGGAGGACATTTTGGTGGTTTCGGCGGTTTCGGCGGCTTTGGGGGATCCCAACGCGGAAAAAGAGTTAACCGAGGTTCAGATCTTCGTGTGAAAGTAAAGCTTAGTCTTAAAGAGATCCTAAATGGAGTTGAGAAAAAGATTAAGGTTAAAAAATATGTGAGCTGTTCTCATTGTGATGGTAACGGTTCAGAAAATGGAACATCAGTTTCAACCTGTTCAACTTGTAATGGGTCGGGTATGGTAACGCGTGTTGCAAATACGATACTTGGACAGATGCAAACATCTTCAACCTGTCCAACATGTAATGGCGACGGAAAATCTATCACGAAGAAATGTGCTCACTGTAATGGTGATGGAATAGTACGTGAAGATGACGTTATTGCTATTAGGATTCCGGCAGGGGTTGCTGAGGGTATGCAACTTTCTATGTCTGGCAATGGTAATGCTGCCCGAAGAGGTGGAGTTAACGGAGATCTTTTAATAGTTATTGAGGAGGAAGAGGATCCAAACTTAATTAGGGACGAGAACGATATTATATATAATCTATTTCTAAGTTTCCCTACTGCTGTGTTAGGCGGCTCTGTAGAGGTGCCCACAATTGAGGGAGTTGCAAAAGTGAAGATTGAACCCGGTACTCAACCCGGGAAGGTACTTCGACTACGCAATAAAGGATTACCTTCGGTAAACGGTTATGGCAAAGGTGATCAGTTGATACATGTTAATGTGTATGTGCCCGAGAATATAAGCTCAAAAGAGCGTAAGGCAGTTGAGGAGATGGAGAAGTCAGAGAACTTTGCTCCTTCTGCATCAGCAAAGAAAACAGTGTTCAATAAGTTTAGAAAAATGTTCGATTAATATATACAACACAATCTTTATCGAAACATTAAAAGTAGCGGCAGATTAACTAATCTGATCGCTATTTTTTTTATTAACAAACTTTTTGTTGCTGTTGAATGTTCAGATTAAACCTGTGTTAAAAATATGTCGTTAATGTAAATAACAAATAAATCCGGTTTATGATGAGTGACTATTCAATTAATTCGTTAGAACAGTATTTCAAAGTATATAGAAAGTCAATAAGAAAGCCCAAAAAGTTTTG
>DATGMV010000143.1:0-4206 GCA_035307185.1 Fermentimonas sp.
TTCAAAATATTAGTATATATTTGTGTTATATCTGTTTTGGCAAGCAGTTAAAACAAAAAGGAATCTAACCGCAAAGATTTTAGTGTTTGGTAAAACTAGATTTAAATTTACCATAACCGACAAGATGCAAGAGATGTTGCATAACTTAGATCTCAATCTTGGAGGTAGTCTCGGAACACAAGGTATTATACCAGAAAAGGACAAAAGATTTTATTTACTGAATTCAATTATGGAAGAAGCAATTGCTTCAAGTCAGATGGAAGGCGCATCTACCACACGAAAAGTTGCCAAAGATATGCTGCGTAAACAACTTAAGCCTATAAATAAGGGACAGCAGATGATTTCAAACAACTATACTACCATTCAGTATTTGGTTGAAAATAAATCAATGTCCTTTTCGATAGAACAACTTAAAGATATTCAACGCTTGATTACACATAATACACTCTCAGAAAGTGTTCATGAGGGTAGTTTCCGTACATCAGATGATGTGATGGTTATCAACAGTATAACTGGTGATATCGCACATACCCCACCATCCTTTACCGAGATAAATAAATGGCTAATCGATCTTTGTGATTTTGCAAATGACAATGACAACGGATTTTTTATACATCCGTTAGTAAAAGGTATTATAATTCATTTTATGCTTTCGTATATACACCCTTTTGTAGACGGAAACGGACGTACAGCGCGCTCCTTGGTTTATTGGTATATGATAAAAAAAGGATATTGGTTAACCGAATACCTTTCGATTTCCAGAATTATCTACCGTAGTAAGAAAAGATATGAAGCTGCATTTCTTTATACTGAAAACGACGAAAACGATCTCTCATATTTTATTCAGTACAATTTAGAGACATTGGAAAAAGCTTATGATGAACTGAAAATTTATTTACAGAGAAAAATCAGTGAACAAAACGATTTACTCTATTTCAAAGAAATATCTGAAATAAACGAACGTCAGGCACAGATTCTTAAAACACTAACCGATAAGCCCAAAACTATTTTCACAGCCAAAGAGCTCACAACATTATTTAATGTATCAAGTAAAACAACCAGAAAAGATCTACAACATCTTGTTAGATTAGGTTTAATGCAAGAAATAAATATTAATCAAAGACAAATTGGTTATATAAAAACTGATAATTTCGACAACAGATTAAGGGAAGTTAGGGGAAATTAGTGGGAAATTTCCCTTAATAGCATAAGAAAACCCTTTTCGACACAAATTCTTCAAACACATTATTTTGTCTATTTCACTTTAATCAAAATTGGAGGTGGAAGAAGCATTTTGGTGTCTAATGTTACAGATGCAGACCTTGTTAATGCATGAGTCTCTCTAACATCTTTTTGTTTAAACTCATTAAAAGAAAATGTTTCTCCCCCTAGTTTTTTAATCCTTCTAACAATCAGTTCTCTACTAGGAGCATTAATGTAATTGATGTTGTTTATCATCAAGCTTGTAGGTTCAGGTCTCCATACCCCATAAGCATAATAATAACCCCCTTCATATGCACCAACATAAGAATAATTTGGTTCACCAATAAAATGCTTCCATAATATATCATTCAGATTATTATTGAGATCAACATTCAAATAAAACCCCATTTGTTGCCACCATTTAAGATTATCTTTATCAGTCGTAGAAATAGTTGCATAATTGTTTATATACTCATCGGCAAGCTTGCCAAATCCATGACCACCAGCTTCATGTTGTAAAATACTTCTAAAATCATAAGGGTAATAATTGGTAGAAACAGGCACAATTGAAATAGCCATTCCGTTTGAATACGACCAATTTGTACCTGCATACCTACTACTATTTGTAATTACAGTTATCAATGTTTCTGAGAGATCAGAACTTAGAGGAACCTTAAGAGCATATTCAAAACATTTCTCGTTGTTGGTAGTCATTCTTGTTGAATTTGGATCCTCGTATTTAGAAGAGAACTTTGTGTTTTTGTAAGTGAGATGATCACTAATTCCACTCTCCTTTGAGAATGCATAAACAATATAAACATCAAAATACTCCCTATATGATCTATATGGTTCAATATCAAAAAAATGTTCAACAGCATCATTCAAATTGTTTCTGAACGTACCCCTGCCAATATCTTCAATTGTATACCCATCACCAAGGAAAACCAAATCTATACCATCACCCCTTGTCGAGCTTTGCACTTTTACATAATCGCCATCCACGTACGCAAAGTTATACTGATCAACAGTAAAGGTTGCAGTACGCTCTCTACCATTTAGTTTAAAAATTATATCTCCCGATCTGTAAGCAGCCGATCCGTTATAGCTCGAAACTGATACCTCTACAGAGCTTACACCCATATTCCCTGATGGAGTAATTGTTATCCAATTAGGCTTTGAACTAATAGACCAACTGTCGCTTGCATCAACATCTATAAAAAATGACTCCCCTGCGCCAGATGTATGAAAATTTTCACTAGATAAAACCAACCAGCTTTTTGTAACTACAACATCACAAACAGCAGTCTTTGCTCCATCCTCTGTTGTAACCGTTATGGTGGTATTACCGACATTAACCCCAAACACCCTACCTTTCGAATCAACAGTTGCAATATTATTATTTCCCGATTTCCACGAAATATTTTTATTTGTAGCATTTGTGGGTTCAATTGTTGATATTAGGGCTTCCGACTCATTTACATCAATTGCCAGTGATGTTTTATTTAGGGTAACACCATTTACTGATATAACTTCTACATTTACTTCACATTGTGCTTTTTTACCCCCATCTTCTGTTGTTGCGGTTATAATTGTACTTCCAATCTCGTAAGCCATTATTTTCCCATTAGAATCAACTGAAGCAATTTCAGGATTATCCGACTTCCATGTTATTTCTTTGTTAGTTGCATCTGAAGGAATTACTTCAGCTGTTAAATAGTCAGATTCACCTTTGATAATTGTCAATGATTTTTTATTTAAAGTAACACCTGTAACTGCAACTATCTTTGGCTCAACCAGTATAGAACAAACATCTTTTTTATCACTCCCACGGGCGGTAACCGTAATTAAAGCAACACCCGCTTTTAAAGCTGTAACTTTTCCCTCAGAGTCAACAATTGCAATTGTCTCATCACTAGATTTCCAGTCAATATTTTTATTTGAAGCATTCGTAGGTGCAATTTCAGCTATTAGTTTTTCGCTATCACCCTCCAGCAGGCTCAATTCTATTTTGTTTAACGATATACTGGTAATAAGAATTACTTTCTCCCCCACAATAACAGAGCAGGAAGCAGTTTTGTTACCCATCTCAGAAATAGCAGTTACCGTAACATTTCCAACCTTGTTGGCACTGATTTTACCTTTCTGATCCACAGAAACTATAGAGGCATCACTAGACTCCCACTTAACATTTTTATTTGAAGCATTTGAAGGCTCCACAACGTAAGTCAATAGTTTGCTATCTCCCTCAATTAGCTCCACCGATTCAATATTCAATAAAATTGAAGTTGGTTCAACTGTTTTAGGCTCCACAGTAACATCGCAAGTTGCAGTTTTACTACCCTCCTCAGTAGTCACAGTAATAGTTGCACTCCCGGCTTTATTAGCAACAATCTCACCATTTTTGTCTACAAAAACAACAGAAGCATTGCTCGATTTCCATGTAACATTCTTATTTGTAGCTTTCTCTGGGCTAATTGTAATTTGCAGTTTATTGATATCTCCTTCTGTAACAATCATACTGTTTTCACTAACCGAAACAGATGAAATCTTTATAGCAGGATCCTCTTTTTCACAAGAAAAAGGCATGCATAAAGCAAAAATTATCAAATACAATATCAGCCTCTTTGTTTTCATAGTTACTCTTTTACCGGCCTAATTGCTAATTTTGCTGCATTCTTATCCCATCCTCCGTTATAATAATAGCTGGTAGAATTAAAATAGTAAACATAGGCAAGACTCCAACTATTATCCTTATATGTTTCTCCAACCCAATAATAGCCGTGCTCTAATTCGTATTTAGATGTAAATGAATATCTATAACCGGTAGGAGGTAAAAAAATACTATTCCCATTTCCGCCAGTAATTTTCATTCCATAAACTCCATTAACAGTAGTTCTTCTCCAAGTACAATAAAACATTAACTCTTTTTGCTCTTGCTCGTTAGGTAAACGCCAGGTATCTCCCCATTTAGTACGTGCAATATCATATATTGTTCCGCAAATA
>DATGMV010000144.1:0-4341 GCA_035307185.1 Fermentimonas sp.
TACAAACCATCCATTACCGACATCTTGTAATACTCCATCCTGAAGAGAAATAATTTTCTCTCGATTCAAGAATATATTCGCATTAACATCCCATTTAAAACCACCCGTGGTTCTACCTGAAAGAATATTCCCATTAACAACAAACTCAAGACCTCGGTTTTCAGTTTCACCAATGTTCTCTAAGAAAGATCCTGTTACACCAGTGGTATAGGGAAGTGATTTACCCAACAGAAGATCATTAGTTTGTTGCAGATAAGCATCAACAGAACCAGTAAGACGGCCATTAAAGAAGCCAAAATCTAATCCAAGGTTATAAGATGTGGTATACTCCCAGCCTAAATTTGGATTGGGTAATGTAGAAACATAATAACCTGACACACCAGTATCACCATAACTATACTTAACAGAGGTGAGTCCACCTAAAGTTCTATATGGATTAATTGAAGTATTGGAGGTTTGTCCATATCCTAAACGAAGTTTGAGCTGACTTAAAAAGTCTGCATCTTCTAAGAACGATTCGTTGTAAATATTCCATGCTACAGCTACTGCAGGATAAGAATGCCATTTATTACCTTTAGCCAATCGTGAAGAACCGTCCATACGTCCAGTCAGTGTCACTAAGTATCTATCGTCGTAAACATAGTTTAAACGTGCCATGTAGGACAGTAATGACCATTCTGAGAAATAATTATTTCCACTGGTAGCCTGCACCACATCAGATAAAAAGAAGTTGTTATACTGCAGATAATCAGCTGCCACATCAGTAGCAGAAAACCTTGATGAAGTGGATGTGCTTTTCTGGGCCGATTGCATACCCGTGAAATTTAAACGATGAGGACCAAAAGATTTCTCCCAAAGAATCATGTTTTCAACAGTCCAAGAAAGGTTGTCCAAATTTTGCAACTGTGCCTCATTTAAAGCCCCATTTTGGAAAGGAGTGTCACTTCCGTAGAAACGATTATATTTCTCAGTACGAAAATCAAGCCCTGCATTTAATTTATACTGAATGCCATTCCAGATGTCCACCAACAGATAGGCGGTGTTAAATGAAGTGAATTTTCTACGCTGTTCACCCCATCTGCTTTTATCCTGAAGTGTAAGTGGGCTATAGGTATCATCGGTACCATAAGTAGGCTGTTCAATTAATGAACCATCCTTCTTATAGGGAACTGCCAAAGGAGATAAAGATACCAACGACCATGTGGGATCGGCACTTTCAGCATCTGTAATTGAAAGACTATTCATAGTAGAAATTCCCGCTTTTACATGATTGCCAATTTTCTGATCAATAGACAAACGTGTATTGTAGCGCTCATAGCCCATTTGGGTAATAACATAAGATTCATCATAATAACCCAATGAGAAAGAATATTGAGTTTCTTCAGAACCACCATTAACTCCAACTTCATGATTGGTAACAACACCAGATTGATAACCTATATCCTGCCAATCTGTTTCACGACCCGTCATCATAGATTCAATTTCGGTTTGTGACCAAGCAGTAAAACCTGCAACATCACGAAGCTTTATAAATTCTTCTCCATTATATACGTCGTACTTTTTGGAAACATTACTTACACCTGCATATCCATTGTAAGTAATTTTTGGTTTTCCGGATTTACCACGCTTCGTGGTTACAATAATTACCCCATTGGCTCCCCTTGACCCATAAATTACAGTTGCAGAAGCATCTTTAAGAATTTCCAATGACTCAACATCATCAGATGCAATGTCACTCAAATTGCCACTATATGGAATGCCATCCACAATCAAAAGAGGATCGTTACTAGCTGTAAGAGAGCGATTACCACGAATACGAATCTGGGTATTACTTCCTGGCTTTGCTCCAATATTCTGTATCTCCACCCCCGCAGTTTTACCCTGCAATGATTTCGTAATACTTGATGCTGCAACGTCTCTAATGGAACCTACGTCCACTGAAGTAATAGCACCAGTGATGTCACTTTTTCGTTGAACACCATAACCTACTACTACAACTTCATCCAATCTTAATAGATCTTCCTGAAGTACAACATCTATAATCTGACGATTATTAACTGGAACCCGCTGAATTGCGTATCCTAAAAAATTATACTGCAAAGTTCCATCAGCAGGGGCTTCAAGGGTATAATTACCTTCAATGTCGGTTATGGTTCCATGAGTGGTACCGTAAACTATAACGCTAACTGAAGGCAACGTATTTCCCATTTGATCTGTTACTTTACCTTTCACAGTAATGTTTTGAGCCATAACGCCCAAGTTTAAACTTAAAAGAAGTAGCAAAATGCCATAAATCTTCTTTTTGAAAAGAATAATTTTCATCATAAAAAATAATTTTGGTGAGAATGGATAGAAATTATTAGCTGTACTACCATACATTTTTATTGATTTAAAGATTAATATTAAAACTTGTATTCAAAAATATGCGTTGTATAAATATTAGTCATTTCCATAGACAAATTAACATTTAAATCGGATTATTTGTTAAAAACCAAAAATAAAATTAGGCTCTCAAGTGAAAGTTATTGGTCAAATGTTAACAAACTATAACTAAATTATATACAAACGTACTTATAAATTTAATTCAAGAGGAGGAAAAATTTATTTTAAAGGAGTAATTTTTATCAAAACATAACAAAACTTCAGAAAAAGTAAAGATATTTTACAACTCAATAGTTGTATCATAAAAAGATGGATTGTAGGTCACAATCAATGAGAAAACTAAGCTACAATGATAGAATAGTAAAATGGAAACAAAAAGCATATCCCGAATCTGAATTTCAGATAACTTTTGTAGAGTTTGTTAATGAAGTTCGATTAGGCGAAGTTACTCAGCTTCTATTTAAGGCAAATAAAAGCATTTATAAAATATGTTATGAATATGGTTTTTAGAACATTTATAAGTTAAAAGAAACTTTAAACAAAAACAAAGCACAAAACCAACTGAGATTAGAGTGAACTTCAATGGTGTTAAGAATGTGTTTTAAGATTTGTAAAAGTGAAAAGGAGGTAAACCTGTTTGGTTTGCCTCCTTTTCTTAATAGGTCAATGATTATAGGTTAAAAAAGAGTATTACTGGGCAAATTCTTTAAACAAATCAGCCGTTGTCCATCCTGGTACTTGCTTTAACAAGCCTTTTGAAAGATCAATCTGATACTGAGGAATCGGGAAGAAACCTTTGGTTTCATCATACCGAGTGCTGTAACCCTTAGAATTCAGTTTTGTAACGTCAAAGGTAGCAGCACCACCATAGTTATACACAGGAGAACCATTTTGTTTTTCAAGTGCAGCCTTGGTATATTCAGCACCCCAACGACGCATATCGTTATAACGAAGACCTTCGAAAGCAAGCTCGAAGCGGCGTTCCTTCTGAAGAGCTTCCAATGAATACCCACCAATCGGGGCAACTCCCGCACGGGCACGCACTTGGTTGATATAAATAACTTCCTCAGCAAGCTCAGCAAGCATTAACAGAACGTCTGCGTAACGAATGTATACCTGATCGTCTGTATGGGAAAGCTGATCATTGTCAACATTACCATACATTTCTACGCCGTAGTCATTGCTAACTTTTGTCTTCTCTTCGTCTTTATAGTGAATAACACCATTGTACTTTTTACCCCAGTAGTTGCTTTCCAACACGAAGTCCCACTGACCTCTTTGGTATAAAGGAAGCTCACTTTGAATATCAATAACAGAAGCGGTGCGACGTACATCATCAGCTTCCCATTCTTCCCAAATATGCTTAGGCACAGAGTTGCCTTGACCCCATCCACCTGCAAAGGGGAATGACTTCTGTTGACCGCGCAAACCTGAGAACAACATTACAGTATTGGAATAACCTCTATCAATGTCCCAACCTGCATACACATTAAACTGAAGGGCAAAAATAGTTTCAGGGTTCCTTGCTCCCTCATTACTGGCATAAATCAGACTATTCAGGGGTTTTCCACTTTCTTGACTGTAATCTACCATATAATCATAATCATTTATGGTAAGTGAATTGGTATAAGGCCAGAGTTGATGGAAATCATCTACCAGTCTGTGTCCACTTTTGGTAACCAATTCCTCAAGCCAAGTAATAACCTGAGCTTTACTAATACTTCCTCCTTCTGCCAAAGGAAGTTCAGACTTTTGATAAAAACCGGTATAAAATAGCCAGGCTCTTGCCATCATAGCTTGAGCAGCCCAACGTGTAGCGTGCCCCTCCACTGTACTGGTATATGGAGTACTCGGCAAAAGCTCTATTGCAGCTTTTAAGTCGGAAGCAATTTGAGCAAAGATGTCATCAGCCTCTGCAGCTCCCAGTTCTTGTACTTCAGTTGTAATCTTCAAAGGAAC
>DATGMV010000145.1:0-3273 GCA_035307185.1 Fermentimonas sp.
ACAGAATCTAAAAACGTGGACCCGCAACACCGGATACACTCCTGAAATTGGGGGATCAGCACTTTCTTTCGGAATAGATGGTGGAACTTATCCTGTACCAATGATTTATTCGTTAGGTGTTAATTTAACTTTTTAAATAGAAATGACAATGAAAAATAAGATAATATATATTGGAATAATCGCGGCAACGCTAATATTTTTTGTAGGTTGCACGGATTTACTCGACCAAAAGCCTCAAGGCGAATGGGTAGAGGGAGATGGCAGTGGGGGTTCATTCCAGTCGGACGTATTTACCCTTTATGCCAGAATCAGAGGCTTCCATGTAACATCTGGAACAACTGCTTTAGCAATACATAACTTCCGTTCAGAAGATGCAGAAAAAGGCAGTACTGCAGCCGATGGTGCTGCACATGGCAGGATGTATGACGATTTTGAATACATTGCAACAAATGGACTAATCGGTTCATACTGGACCGGCAATTATGAAATTATAAACCTTGCTAACAAAATTCTGGATGATATCGCAGAACTGGAATCAGGTGGGGAAGAGCTTTCAGAAGGTGATTTAATAAACAAGTCGGAAGCACACTTTTTCCGTGCTTTTGCATTCTTTAATCTGGTACGTGCTTTTGGAGAAGTACCAAAGATAGATTTTAGTATTGAAAATGCAGAAGAGGCGAACATAGCAAAATCTCCGGCATCAGAAATCTATGCTCTCATAGATGACGATCTCGAAATTGCAGCGGAAAACTTACCAAAGGAGTGGCCACCTGTTTACACAGGTAGGGTTACATGGGGTGCCGCACGTTCTCTTCATGCCCGCACATATATGATGAGAAGTGATTGGAGCAATATGAATACAGCTGCAACAGAGGTTATTCAATCGGGAATGTACAACCTAAATACACCTTACAACCAGATATTTCGTGAAACAGGAGAAAACAGCAGCGAGTCGGTCTTCGAGCTACAAGCAACCGCAACAGCATCACAACCGGGCAGTAACGATATAGGCAGTCAGTTTGCACAGGTGCAAGGAGTACGTGGAGCCGGAGAATGGAATTTAGGCTGGGGTTGGCATACTCCAACACAGCATATGGCTGATGCTTTTGAACCGGGAGATCCTCGAAAAAACGAAACACTACTCTATTTTATTAAAACAGGTCAAGACCCTGCAACAATACCTGTTAATCAGCCATATGGCGAAAAACCAATAGCAAATGCAGATGTTATAAACAGTTATTACAACAAAAAAGCATACACAAACCCATCTCTACGTGCTACATACACTCGTGGTGGATATTGGTTTAACATCAGGATTATTAGATATGCAGATGTTGTACTAATGGCAGCAGAGTCGTCTAACGAACTGGGTAGAACCGAAGAAGCGCTTACTTACCTCGAAATGGTTAGAGCAAGAGCTCGCGGAACTAACAGTGCTGTTCTGCCTGAGGTTACAACTACAGACCAAGCTGAACTTCGCGATGCAATACGACATGAGCGAAGAGTAGAGTTAGGCATGGAGTTCGATCGCTTCTATGATCTCGTTCGATGGGGTATAGCAAAAGACGTACTACATGCAGCCGGCAAAACGGGTTATCAAGACAGACATGAGCTACTTCCTCTTCCTCAAAATGAGGTAGATAAATCAAATGGAGTACTAGTACAAAATCCAAATTATTAAGTAACATCATAATTGACAATCTGAATTATATTCTAATTAATGATTAACATCATAAAAGAAATTGAAAAATGAAAAATATAAGATTTATATATATAATTATCGCGGGTATAATCCTCACATCCTGTTTCCAGGATTTGGATCAGGACTTACCATTTGATTATCCCGAACAGCCAACTCCTCCACCCATAGGTGCAGACGGACAAATGTTCTATATGTCATTCGATGAAGATCTGGAAGATTTTCAGAGTCTCATGGAAGCAACAATTGTGGGTAGTCCAACATTTGTTGATGGTAAAAGCAATAAAGCCTATTCCGGAGCAACCAATAGCTACCTAACATTTGATGTTGCTAATCTTGCAGCACCACTTTCAAGTGAAATGACTTTTACTTTTTGGTATAAAGTTAATGGTACTCCCGATAGAGCAGGCATTCTTGTAATTGGTCCACCTCATGCAGGGCAACCGGCAAATGCACAAAACAATCGAACTTCAGGAATTAGAATTTTCAGAGAAGTCATAGAAGGTGGTCAACTTCAAAGAGTGAAGGCAAATATAGGTAACGGACAAGCTGATATTTGGTTAGATGGTGGAGTTAATGCTGACATTGACTCATCGGCACCTGAATGGATATATATAGCACTTGTATTAGAGTCAAACAAGGCAACATTCTATATGGATGGGGAAGTAGTCTCAACAACCAATTTTACAGGAATTAGCTGGACTGGCTGTGATATAATCTCTATAGGATCGGGCGCACCAAGGTTTAATGATTGGGGGCATTTATCAGATCAAAGTTTAATTGATGAAGTTAAATTTTACAACAAAGCACTCCCAGCCTCTGAAATTGCAAGACTTTCCGCACAATAATTAGTATAAACTTGTTGATATCAAGCTCATAAAATGATTGTGAAGGGTTCAGTAAGCATATTAATTTATCTGATATGTTCCGGTATACTTTGGAGCTGCAGTAAAGATAATGTGGAGCCAATACCGAAGATATTTTATTTAGAAAGTATTAGAATTGAAGATAAATCAAATTTAGATGTATTTACTGATATAAACCCTGAGCTTGAAATTAATTTGCTGTTTAGTGAAGCTGTAAAAGCTGACATGCTAAAACAAAACATCACTTTAAGAAAGTCGTCTGGGGAGCAAATAGAGTTGAAATTTACTACAAACAACAACTCTGTGCTGATAAAAACAGCAGCTCCCCTGACATCTTTTACAACTTTTCAGTTCGAAATATTGCGGGGGCTACATGCCACTTCAGGTGCTCAAATACAGACCGGAAAAGTTTATACGTTAATCAGTGGAATGGACCTAACAGATAAATTCCCACGAATTTCTGACGATGAGCTGCTCACCTTGGTACAACATCAAACATTTAAGTACTTCTACGACTTTGCGCATCCGGTGAGCAAAATGGCCAGAGAACGAACAGCTTCAGGCAATACCGTAACAACAGGAGGTACTGGTTTTGGGGTTATGTCTATGATTGTTGCTGTTGAAAGAGAATTTATTTCTCGTTTAGAAGCTTTGAACAATATACAAACCATTGTTTCATTTCTTGACACGAAAGCCACAAGATATCAC
>DATGMV010000146.1:0-3326 GCA_035307185.1 Fermentimonas sp.
GAGGGGAAGATAAATGAGGAGGATATCAATCCTCCTCCTCAAGAAGAAGAGGATCCGGAACCTCCTGTAGAAGATAAATTTTTCTCCAATCCAGTTTGGTCTCGAGGAGCAGATCCATGGGTTTCACAAGAGGATGGTAAATACTACTTTACATATACAGCGGGAGGATCGTTGACAGTTTATGAAATTGGACGCATATCCGATTATTTTGAAGGTGATAATTTCAAGCAACATTCAATATGGAGACCACCAAGTGGAACAGTTTATTCTCATAATCTTTGGGCTCCTGAACTTCACAAGATAAACGGAAAGTGGTATGCCTACCTTGCTGCTGATAATAATGAAAACAAAAATCACAGAATGTATGTGCTTGAATATTCAGGCTCTAAGTTATCTAGAGGCGGTGACTGGATATTAAAAGGTAAACTCACCGATCCTACCGACTTCTGGGCTATTGATGGCACAATTTTGGAGCATAACAACCAACTTTATACTATCTGGTCAGGATGGCCATCATTAACAAACTCTACTCAGCATCTTTATATTGCTAAGATGTCTGATCCATGGACCATTGAGGGTGAAAGAGTATTGATATCGAGCCCCCAATATGCATGGGAGAAAAAAGGAGGTCAAATAAACGAGGGTCCGGCAGTTATTAAAAATAGTGCAGGCGATGTTTTTATTACCTATTCTGGAAGTGGCTATTGGGTTGATGATTATTGCCTTGGACTTTTACAGCTTAAACCTGATGGTGATCCAATGGTTAAATCTGACTGGATAAAATATGATGAGCCTATTCTTACTCGTAATGATGAAGGCGGAGTATTTGGACCCGGTCATAATGGATTTTTCAAATCCCCAGATGGCACCGAAGATTGGATTATTTATCATGCAAGAAATTTACCGGATGGGGGAAGCACAAACTTCAGAAATACCAGAATACAAAAAGTTCTCTGGGATAATGAAGGTAAACCATATTTTGAGGAGGCGGTTCCTATTGGAAAAGAAATAGTGAGACCATCCGGAGAATAAAACAAGGGTTATCCCGGATCGGAGACAAATATTACTCCGATTGAATAATTTATCCGATAAAATCAACAAACTCCCGAAGTCAATGTTATAATTGCATCGGGAGTTTGAAATATAAACTCATACTTAAACGATATGAATATTAAAAAATCTTTCATTTTTTTATTACTTATAGCTTGTGTTACGGGGCTCACGGCACAAGTTAATCTTACAACAAAGCCCGACAATAATTCATTTGCCCTTTCAACAGCTGAAAGAGCAAGTCAAATTATTGTAGATGATAATGACCCAATATCTGTAACTACTGCTGCAAAACTTTTTGCCAATGATTTGGAATTGGTTACCGGACGGAAAGCAGAAGTTAGATATGTTAATAACTACGATGCTTCAACAATTGTATTAGTAGGTACTATAGAACATAATGAACTTATTAAACAACTTGTAAAAAGCGGCAAACTTAATGTTTCTGAGATTGAAGATGAATGGGAAAGATATATTATTGAAGTGATAAACAACCCCTTCCCCAATGTTTCAAAAGCTCTTGTAATTGCAGGTAGTGACAGACGTGCTGCAGCTTATGGACTTTTCTCAATCTCAGAAGAAATTGGTGTTTCACCATGGTACTGGTGGGCTGACGTAGCAGTTGATAAAAAAGAACAACTGTATTTAAATGTCAACCGTGTTGTTTCAAAAAAACCTTCTGTTAAATTCAGGGGCGTTTTTATTAATGATGAAGACTGGGGCTTACTTCCTTGGGCAAAACACACATTTGACCCCGAACTGGGAGATATTGGTCCTAAAACCTATGAAAAAGTTTATGAGCTTTTATTACGCTTAAAAGCAAACTATCTTGCTCCCGCAATGCACGAAGCTTCTGGTGCATTTAATAAATACCCTGAGAACAAAGTTGTGGCCGACTCATTTGGAATAGTAATGGGATCAGTTCACCCTGAACCTCTTCTATTTAATAATGCAAGTGAATGGGACACAAAAACAATGGGTGAGTGGAATTATATGACCAACAAGGATAAAATCATCGAAGTCCTTGACAAACGTGTAAAAGAAAACTCACCTTATGAAAATGTTTATACCCTTGCTCTGAGAGGTTTGCACGACAAAGCAATGACAGGTAATTATACTCTTGAAGAAAGAGTAGAACTCGTGGGAAAAGCATTAAAAGACCAACGTGACATCTTACTTAAACATATCGATAAACCAATAGAGGAAATACCTCAAGCATTTACTCCTTATAAAGAGGTTCTCGACCTTTACTTAGCTGGTCTTGAACTACCTGAAGATGTTATTCTTGTATGGCCTGATGACAATTATGGTTATATGAAGCAACTAAGCAACGCAGATGAACAAAAGCGTTCAGGCGGATCTGGCGTATACTATCATGCTTCTTATCTTGGAATACCTCATGATTATCTATGGCTTGCATCAACTCCCCCATCATTAATGTATGAAGAATTAAAAAAAGCATACGATACAGGAGCAGACAGGCTATGGCTACTGAATGCAGGAGATATAAAATCAGCTGAATTTCCAACGCAGCTTTTTCTTGATATGGCTTATGACCTGGAAAAATTTTCTTTCGAAAATATTGCCGACTATAATGCGAAATGGCTAAGTGAAATATTTGGTGAGCAGTATTATAACGATTTCAGAGAAATCACTAACGAGTATTTCAGACTTGCATTCATCAGAAAGCCTGAATTTATGGGCTGGGGTTATGAATGGAACACATTTAGCCATGGTCGCGAAAGAAATACTGATACCGACTTCAGTTTCACAAACTATAGAGAAGCAGAAACAAGAGTAGAAGACTACAAACGAATTGGAAAACGAGTAGAAGAGATTCTTAAGGAATTACCTGAAGATGATTACGCCTCATTCTTCCAATTATTATACTATCCGGTAAAAGGATCTGAGCTCATGAACAGAAAATGGCTTGCTACCCAGCAGAGCAGAAATTATATTGCTCAGGAGAGACCGGCAATGGCAAATAAACTAAGAGATGATGTTCAGCATTACTACGATACACTTTATACAATTAGTTATAACTACAACGACCTTATGGATGGCAAATGGAAGAGGATACTGTCATTAAGACAAGGGGTAACAGGTGCATACTTCGAAATGCCTAAACTCGACTCTGTAAATGTACCAACAACACCCGAAATGGGATTGTTTGTGGAGGGTACCGAGCCACTTAAAGGTACAAGTAGCTACCTTGCACTTCCTTCATTCAATAAATACTACAACAATAGCTACTTCGTAGAGATCTTTAATAAAGG
>DATGMV010000147.1:0-15898 GCA_035307185.1 Fermentimonas sp.
TTGCAAACTAAGGTTCAGAGCTTAATGGCTATCACGATTGGTTTGCAGCAGATTCAAAATACTCTTCACCAAACATCTGCATTTAGAATTAATACTGTTACAAGGGCAAAGCATCTCTGGGCAGCAGCTAATTTAAAAGTTGCAACTACACTCGGTATTACAGCTGTTGCGGCAAAAGTTTTAATGGGAATTCTGACATTTGGATTATCAGCTGCAATCGGTGTTGTAATTGCGGTAACTGACAAACTTATATCGAAACAACGTGAGCAGAAAAAAGAACAAAATCAATTAACTGAATCTATTGCAACAAATTCAGCATCTCAGATTGCAAACTATGAGAAGTTGCGTGTGTCATACAACCGTTTAGGTGATGACGTGAAAATTAAAGAAAAGTTTATTACTGACAACCAAGATGCATTCAAGCAACTAGGTGTTTCAATCAATACTGTTAATGATGCTGACAGCGCGTTTATCCAAAACACAAACGCATTTAAAGAAGCTATTCGTCAACGTGCAATTGCTACTGCTGCAATGGAACTTGCATCAGAACAATACAAGAAAATGCTTGAAGAGCGTGAAAAGGTCCAGGCTAAAGTTGATGAAGCTGCAGCTAAATCAATTTCGAGAATGGAAGCCGGTGCAAAAATAGAAACCGGTGTAGTTGCTTCAGATAATACAAGAATACAACCACAATTACAGCTTGATCCGGTTATTCAGCCTGTTAATCAGTCTAAAGCTGATGAAGATATGGATATATATCTTTCTGATGCTGAACGTAAATATGCTAAAGCAGGTGACAAATGGATTGAAAAGAGTACCTCAGCTTCTGAAGCAGAAATGAGTATCCTTAAAGCGCTTGGACTGGCACCAACTGAAACAACTAAAACTAAAACCCTAAAAGTAAAAGAAGATCCTGCAATAAAAGCAGGTGAACGTCTGTCAAAAATATCAGCGGATATTCAGAAAGAGATAGATTCAGCAATTGTTGCATCAATGCGGGAAGGCAGAGATAAAAAGCTGGCTGAACTTGAGAATGAATATAATCAGCGTATGAGGCTAATAGCTGATAGACAGGAAGAAATTAAAAAGCTTGAGTCTGATGCTGGTGTAGATGGTTCTGCTCAATCGGCTCAACTTGATGCATTAGCGAGTGCTGAGAAAATGAAATATGAAGCTGCAGTATCTGCAGTTAATGAGGGTTCGGCGTCTGCAATAGATGGGATATGGTCTGAAATAAATTCAAGGTTTGCGACAGAGTCAGAATCAAGGTTGTCGGAAATTGACAAATTTTACAATCAGCAAATTGCCCTGGCACGTGAAAATGGTGCAACTCAAATTGAGATTGAAAATATAGCTGCAGCACATAAGCGTGATATTGAACTTGAAAAACATCATCTTTCACTCGAAACACTAGACTTCGAGAATCAGATACAGCTAAGGCGTGCTCAGATTGCTGATCGTAGTATAATGCTTGAATCTGAGAAAGAAGAGAAAATACTGAAAATACAGATTGATGGAGCACAGAAAAGGCTCAAGAAGCTTCAGGAGATTAAAGATTCCGGAGGTGATGTTGACAATGAAATAGCACAGGTAACAGCTGAGATTTCAGCAATGAATGCTGAGCTTGACAATATGCCGGTAAAGAAGTTTCAGGAGTTAGCCGGCTATGCTCAACAAGTTCTTGATGGAATTGGTTCTTTTGCAAGCAACTTTGATGAAGATCTTGGCGGTTTATTTGATATCGCTTCAGGTGCAGTTGGAGGTATTGCAACTTTAGGCGCAGGAATAGCCTCAGGTGATCCGAAAGCAATAATCGACGGTGCAATGCGGTTGCTTGAAGTTACCGGTAAGATTATTCAAGCTAATAAGCAGGCTAATGAAGAGATCAGGAAGTTTAATCTGGGATTAGCACAGCAGGCAATTGATTATAGTCTGGCTGTAATACGCTCAATAAAGGATATCAAGAGTGAAACAGACAGTATTTTCACTTCAGACTATACAAACACCCTTAACAGGGGGATGGAAGGGTATAACGCAGCTCTGGCTAAACAGTCAGAGCTCATGCGAATGCTTTCGAGCGAAACCGTGAAAACTGGTGTAGAGAAGAAAAAGTTTCTTGGTATGACTTACGGCACTAAGGATATTTATTCGAGCCTTCTAAAGACATATCCAGAACTTATAAATAAGGATGGAGAGCTGAACAGAGAATTAGCTGAATCACTGCAGAAGTCCGGCAACCTAAAAGAAGAAACGTCACAGCTTATCGATAATATACTCCAGGCATCTGATGCCGCCAACGAGGCAATGCAGTCAGTTGAAAGCGAACTGCAGAACCTCGTTGGTTCTATTGGAGTAGAGCTTAAAAAAGCATTAGATAATGGCTTTGCGTCAGGCACTGACTCTGCACGTGCAATGACAGACAGCGTTGTAGATATGCTAAAAGAGCTATCTACTCAAAGGTTATTCAACATTGTATTCGGAGGGTTATTCTCAGAGTTGGATAAAAGAATGAAAGATTCTTTTGACGGTGGGGACATGGATCTGACTGATGATATAAATTGGTTCATGAAAGAGTATGTGTCAGGAGTAGACCAATACAACGAGGGTTTAGAACAGTTACGAAAAGTCATAATGGACCAATATGGAGTAGATCCATTTGCCGGTGCAGCAGAAGCACTTGGAAGGCAGGCAACAGCTCAAAGTTTACAATCAGTAACCCAGGACAGTTTCGATGAATTCAGTGGACGTGTCACATACATAGTAATGCGAATAACAACTATTGCAGATACATTAAATAGTAACTATGATGTGAATCGCGAACAGCTCTTTTTAATGCAGTCAATGGAAGGATATCTTCAGACAATTGCTGAAAACAGCTTTTTCCTTCAGAGACTTGGAGAGATTGATGAAAATATTGAAAGAATTGTCAGGGAAGGAATAAACTTAAAGAAATGACAACAGGACAATGCATAATAGACGGAGTTGATATTGCTAGCATTGGCGCTTTTATTGAACGTGATGGCAGCAATGATCTGCTGATGTTTCCGGACCGTAGGAAACCTGATCAGAACGATTGGTTTGAAAGTGATGGACTTGAAGTTGATTTGTCTGAAGTGTCATTTGATGCCAAGAAAGTAGCTATTAATTACGTGATAATTGCTGATGATTATACGCAGTTTAAACAGCGATTAAACATCTTTCAAAATATACATTATAAGCCTATGATGAATATTTATATAAGAGAATATGCTACTACTTTCAACTTGAGATATATTCAATCTTCAGACTACCGGCACAGTGGAGGTTATTTCAACGCGAGAAAGAAAATAGGCAATGTAAAAATGGATTATTGGATGGATGATCCTATGCAATTATATACAAGTGCAATAGCTTCACCGGTAGGAGATCCTTCAAACATTACTCATGTATCAATTGACAATATAGATCTGTCTGCTTATGGTATTACAGTTACTGAAGCTTACTCTTCAGTACTTAGGCCCAGGGGAGTGAAAGAAGTACTTACAAGTAAGATAAATTCCGTTGATGGACAGGTAGCAGACAATCTGCAAGGTATTGTTGGTTATCCAAAACGCAAAGCTAATGAGGTAATTATTGACTGTGTGATGACTGCAGGCAGTAAAAACAATCTGCTTATCAATCTGAATGCACTGTTCAATGTGGTGCGGAAAATAAACGCTCCATTGTCATTACAGCTAGCCGGCGAAACAATTAACTGCTATTATTCAAAAATGAGCCAATTCAGGAAGTTGACGCCATTCAGCAGAAAGGTGAGAGTAGAATTTAAGTTACATCTGCAGGAGATAAATAGATTGAATTAAAAAATAATGAAAATATATAACCCATCTGGCATAGAGATTCTTGATGTAAATGTTGATGATAGCAGTGTTTGTTATCGTGAAATACTTGGTAGTAACCTTACGCTACAGTTTTCATTGAACAGACCTGTAAGTATTCCTGTTGGCTCATATACAGACTATCAAGGTGACAGATATATGCTGTTTTATCCGGAAAATTTCAAGAAACATCACACACGTAACTATCAATATACTCTTGTATTACATGATTGGTCAGAGGCTCTTAAATTATACATTTATAAAGATACAAGCGCAAAACCTTATCGTGTTAAGTTCAATCTGACTGCCACACCATTAGTGTTTGTCAGTCAGCTTGTTGATGTAATGAATCTGCATGATAGTGGATGGTCAGTTGGTGAAGTCATAGTTGCAGACGAAAGGCTGATATCATTCAACGCTGAAAGTTGTTGGGAAGTCATTAATAGACTTATGCAGGAGTTTAACACTGAATGTGATTGTGAGGGTAAAAAAGTCAACTTTAGGAGACTAGAAAAAAATAGAGATAATCCGGTATCATTGAAATACGGAGAAGGTGGTGGATTCCTTTCTGGTGTGAGCAGAAAAAATAATGGAGATAAACAACCACTTGGGCGCTTATATGTTCAGGGTGGTGAAAGAAATATATCTCTTTCTCAATCAGGTAGCAGGTCATTATTATTACCTAAAAATGCAACTAAAGTGTATAATGGTAAAACATTTCGTACAGATCCTGACGGAATGTATATCTATCGTGAAGGCACTATACATAAAGCTGAAGGCTCATTTGATGGTTCAGAGCATTATCCAAAACGAGTTGGCACTGTTTCTTCTGTTGAGGTCATTGATGCTGAAAACAACTTTTATGATATCATAGATGACAGTATTCCTGCAGGTTTAGACTATTCGCAATATAGAATACCCGGAGAAACAGCTATAATTAAATTTCAAAGTGGAATATTAGCAGGTCGTGAATTCAATATTGAACAGTCAGGTGATGCACTTACAGGCTATATCCATGCAGAACGCAGGTTTAAGTTAGTCCCGGCTGAAATAGATGGTTATGTAATGCCAGGAGGCTTATTTGTGCCTCAAGTGGGTGATAAATATGCGATGTTCAATATCTCGATGCCTCCCTTATATATTGAAGAGGCTTCTGAAAAGATGTTTGATGATGGCATTAAGTTTTTAGATACAGAAGAAGAGAGTAGATATACTTTCACGGGTAAGTTAGATCCTCTTTGGTCTAAATCAAGATGGGCAGAGATTGGTGCAAAAATAATACCCGGAGGGTTTGTTGATTTTATTGACGATCAATTTCTCCCTGAAGGTGTTCTTATTCGCATCGTTTCAGTAAAAGAATATGTAAATCAACCTCAAAAGCCTGAAATTACATTGAGTAATGCACCTGCAGGAATGAAAGTCAATGAGCTGCTCAATTCTATAGTAGGTAATGTTGAGGATAATAAGCAAAAAGTCGTTGACGCTGATAAAGCACGTAAGGCACTTGACGTATTCACTAAAAGTCAAAAGATTGGTTCTGATAATTTACTAAGAAATGCTGGTTTCACAGGTGACTTTGCAAGTATTGAACTTGATAATCAGAAAACGATTAAAGAAACTGAAGATCTATTTAACAATAAACTTGCTTACTGGGATCAGACAGGTGAAATATCAATAATTGATGAAGTTTTGGCTAAGTCAGGAAAGGGTATCACTTTAAATGGTAAAATATCTCAAGCTGTTTTGTCTATATACAATGATAAATATAAGTTTAGGATGAAAGGGAAAGGAGATGTCTCTGTTACTTTCGCCGGCCAAACAAAGAATATCTCATTCGGAGCTTCATATACTGAGCGTGAACTTGATTTTATTGGCGATGGTCTGCTATCAAATTTCTCAATTACTGCATCCGGTGCAACTCTTTTTAATCCTAAATTGGAAAGAGGTACAGTTGCAACTGATATGTCTTTTCATCATTTAGACGAAAACCCTGCATTTGAAAGATTACTATCTTATCAGTACCTGGTTGAAGCAATTCAAGGAGGTGACGCAACTGTTTTAGGCAGTTTGGCGCTATTATCCATGATACAGCTTGGGAAATATAAGGATGGCGTCATGGAAAAGGTAAATGCCGGAATAAGTGGAATTTATAACAACGACAATGATCCTGCAGTATGGGGAGGCGGTTCCTTTGAAGATGCAATAAGAACAGTACAAAGATTTATTGATAACCCTAACTATGAACCATCTGAAGCTGAGTGGACAGAAATGGCAAAATTTGTTCTCACGCATGGCGGTGACGGTTTCTTCAGGGGGTATATATATGCGCTAGGAGGTTATTTCAGAGGTAGGGTTGAAAGCAACATTGGAGGGAATAGAATCGTGATAGATCCAGCCGATAGGTCTCTTAAAATGTATAACTCTAATGGTCAAATAGCTTTGTCATTGAGCTTTCTAACAGTAGAAGGTACTTCTGCAAATTTTTCAGAAATCAAACTTACAACTTACAGAGAAAATGGAGAAGTGTTCTATTCATCTAACCTACAGCCAGGTGCTATGTCTATAGATTTTGAATCTTTTGATGGTACTACTTTTATAAAGCAAAATACAGGAATGTCAATGGGAGGCATTAATTTTTCACAATACTCTGCAGTTGGTCAAAATATAAATTGGTTATATCAGTTTTCAGTCAGATATGACTCTTTAAGAAATCACATGGAGGTGATACTAGATAATATACCAACAGAAAGTACTAACATTCCAGTGAAAGCCTTATACGAAGAAAATGGATATTTAAGAATAAAAAAATAAAGATATATGAGTACTTTAAATAACATACCTAATTCAGGCCAATGGGGTGATGCGGCATCTAAACTGAATGACAACTTCAACAAGTTGAACCAGGCAATCACTACAGTAGAAAATAAGTCTGTAAACAACAAAGGTTATTTCCCGTCATTGTCGGTACTTAACACTGCTTTTCCATCTCCAAAAACAGGGCAAACTGCATACGTTTACGACAATGCAACTTCTAACTATATAATCTATAATGCCGTGAATGGCTTATGGACTACACAAAGTGTTCCGGCACCCCCAATTGGAGTCGCAGTCAACGATTACGCAAAACATGGCGGGTCATCTAAAACGCTAAAGCAAGTAGATGATGAAATAGTTCAATTAGCGGGCGAAGCGAGTGTTTTAAATGTCACCAATAAATATTCTTTGTCTCAGGGTGAATATTACACGTTGTCAACAGCTATAGCAGCAGTTTCGCCAGAAATAAGAAAAACAGGTCTAAAAATCACATTTCAGAAAGCTCAAGATATTTGGGAAACATACCAATATGTAGGCGCTGATACAACTGTTTGGTTCAACGAAAGCAGATGGATTGCAAAGCATCCTGTTCAAGAGAAAGGAAATAGTCAAGAGTTATTTATGAGCCAAGATGCCGTAGCTAAACTTATTGACAATATAGAGTACACAGTAGCACCCTTTGAATTTGGCTCAGTTCTGTTGTCTAATGGAAGTCTTTTAAATAGGACAGATAGAATTAGAACTATCCCTGTCTATTTTAATACAAAAAATAAGATTGGGCAGACAATAACTTTTAAATATACAGTAATTTCAGGCTTTAGTCCTAATTCCATATATGCTTATATGGGTAGTTTGCCTGTTAAAAGAATTACTGAAAATTACTCATTCTCAAACGGTGATATATCATTTATTTACGATGGAACATTTGATAATGTGAGAATAATAATTAGTAAAACAGTAGATATAACGGAAGCAGAAAGGGATAATCATTCTGTTTATAAAATAGAGAAGCCATTTGTGTATTGGGGGGAAATGCCTAAAGTTATAGATTTAGCAAATAAAACTCTGGTTAATGAAATCACACGTAAAGGATATATAGATATACCCGAAGTTGGTTCAAGAATTTCTTATACTCTTACTCCGTTTTCAGCATTTGTTCATGCTATAATAGATGTCAATGAGGGAGATGAGTTTATTATATCAAGTAGGGGTGGGTTTACATCAAGAGCATTTGCGTTTATTGATGAAAATAGAAATGTAATATCTGTAGCGGAAAGCAATACCACATACAGGGATTATAAAATTATAGCATCTCAAAAAGGCAGACTTGTTTATAATAGCTATGTCAATGAATCTGATGGGGTAACTCCTGTTGATTATTTTATTAAAAAGATTAAAAAGAATAATGTTGAGACTGATTATTTTAATAATAACTTATTAAATTATAAGTACACAGTAGCACCCTTTGAATTTGGCTCAGTTCTGTTGTCTAATGGAAGTCTTTTAAATAGGACAGATAGAATTAGAACCACTCCTATTTTCTTTAATACAGAAAATAAAATTGGACAAACAATAACTTTTAAATACACATCAATTTTAGGATTTAGCCCTTCTTCTATATATGCTTATATGGGTAGTTTGCCTGTTAAAAGAATTACTGAAAATTACTCATTCTCAAACGGTGATATATCATTCGCTTACGATGGAACATTTGACAATGTTAGAGTAATAATTGGTAAAACTACAGATATAACAGAAATAGAAAGAGATAACCATTCTGTTTATGAAATAGAGAGAGCGATTGTTGGTAAAGATTTAATTGTAAGAAATATAGGAGGAAGTGATAGTTACGCTAAATCATTTAATACTGGTAATGTTTTTTCAAAAAATAGGGTTTATCCCGATATGGGGAGCGTGATTGCTACAGAGCATGTTTCTGATATTTATGATTTATATGACGAACTATTAACCAACAATAGTGATTATATAACAAAAACGTTATTGGGAAATGATGAATCAGGTGTATATCCTATTTACAGGTACGATTTCAAACCAATTAATTTAACTCTTTATAACTACAATAGAAAAAGATTGAAGTTTATAATATGTTCAGGCACTCACGGTGAGCCTGTAGGTTATAGGTCGCTATATCATACAATGGAAAATATTTGTAACCAATGGATGGATAATGAACTGCTTTCATTTCTTAGGTTCAATGTAGAATTTGTAATTATTCCCATTGTCAATCCTTATGCCGTTGAAAATAAGACAAGAAAAAACTCAAGGGGGGTAGATATTAATAGAAATTTTCCTCATGGTTGGGAGTATTTAGCTGATACAAGTTCACCATATTATACTGGTGAGAATCCTTTATCAGAGAAAGAGACTGTTTATATACATGATATTCTTAGTGCTAACAAGGATGCTATAGCATTAATTGACTATCATCATTACACAGGCAACGAAACATTTACAAGTTTCATTTCAGGATACGCAGGGACTCCACTGACCTCTAAGATACATGACGATAATTGCTATAGGATGCTTGCTAAATGGGCAAAAGAGTATAGTTTTATAACACCTAATACACAGATAGCCAATACTATTATAAGTTTAAATGGGTCAATCGGATTACAAGGGGTTGCATACGGAATTCCAATCTCTTGCACGCATGAAAATTGCAAGCGTCTATGGGTAGATGTGAACGGTACAGAATTTGATTCAAATGTGATGACTATGGCATACGAATCTTTTGTAAACTTTTTATTACAGGTGGCAGAGAAAGCAACATTAGGTTTCAATTGGCCACCAATACCACAAAGTTTTTAGAGGATAGAAAAATGATCAAATATACCTATTGGACACGATTTGAACCTTTTTAGTTATTAAAAGGCATTTAAGTGATGTTTAAAAACTCATTTAAATGCCTTCATTTTTTAACATTTCACAGCCTAATGTATAGTTAAAACACTTGCTTTCAATGATATAAATCACTATATTGTGAATGCTAAACTATATTTATATTTATCAAGAGGTTTTTTTATTCTTCACGAATAAATTATATCTTTACTGCTGTTATAAACGGCTGTCAATTCCTGATTATACTCTCCTCTTGGGATAAGTATAGTTTAGCAACGGGAAAAGGCAGCCGTTCTTCTTTGCCTATATCTAAGATGAAAAATATGGAAGCTATAAGATTACCTATCAGAATAATGAATTTATCAAAACCTCGTCACTATGATTATGAAAAACATTTTATCGAATTTGTAAGGGATTATCTCACTAAGAGTCATAGAACTGATAGATATAAGAAGATGTACATGAATACGATGGATCATGTCGTTGATTTTTGTCAAATTAATGGGATTAATCTCAACGATGTGTATACTTACTCTATAGGCATGGAGTTTTGTGAGAATTTCGTATATTACCTGAAATCAGAGGTGAAATTGATGCAGAACACCGTAAAAGGTCATTTAGAGCGTTTACAAGCAATGCTTCAAAAATCTATGTTATATGGTTATTGTGTTGATAATTCCTACAAAGAAGTTACTGTTCCAGAAGAAGAAGTAGGAGCAATATTCCTATCAATGACTGAGATAACGAGGATATATTACTTCGATCGTTTAACTAAATTTCAATCGGAAGTAAGGGATTATTTCATCATAGGGTGTATGACTGGATTACGTTATTCTGATTATTCAAGGCTAAACGAGACAAACTTCTGTAAAGATACGAATCAAATTCGAATTAAAACAAAGAAAACAGGTGTAGTGGTATCAGTTCCTATGCATAAGTTTATACGTGAAATATTAAAAAAATATGAATACTCTTTGCCAAATCCAAGGTGTATACAATATTTTAATCGAAGTATAAAAGAAATATGTAAAAAGGTAGGTCTCACAGAGCCTATTTTATGGGAACGAACAGTTGGAACTGAAGTAATTCGTAAGAAAATACCCAAATGGGAGTTAGTTTCTTCACATACAGCACGCCGGAGCTTTGCAACTAATATGTTTCTTCAAAATATACCGACATACCGGATAATGCTAATTACTGGGCATAAGAGTGAGAGTTCTTTCTTTAAATACATCCGTGTAACCCGTGAGGAGAACGCTGCAGTGTTGGCTGGCCATCAATTCTTCCAATAGCCAATTTGTAAGTAGTGTTTAAATTAAGTTTGAGCACTACTTAATTGTACAATTTGATTTATATTTGCGTACAATTTGATTTTTCGATTATACCATCTCGCAAAATAATGTAAAACGATAAGGTATTCATGAGATATACCACAATCCACATTCCGAGGATAGGTACATACCACCATCCGGTCTGTTTAATATCATTCCAGATGTTGTCAAATCCGATTTTGTAAATCATTATTCCTAATGCAAGCGCACCAAGAATAAAAAAACTATTCTTTGCTATTCTTGTTTTATTTCCCATAAGACCTGGAGAGGAGCAAGTTGCTTTTTATTTTCTGAAAGGAGGCTTAACTACAACAGCCTTTAAATTTCTGTTACGCACCTTTATGAATATTTCAGTTCCCTCTTTTGTATACTGCGGTCTGACATATCCCATTCCTATACCTTTTTTCATCATGGGCGACATGGTGCCAGAAGTAACATTACCAATAATTTCCGCTTGTTCATTTACTATCTCGTATCCTTGACGTGGAATACCTTTATCAGTTAATTCAAAGCAGCATAATTTGCGAGATATACCTTCAGACTTCTCTTTTTCCAAAACGTCTCTTCCAATGAAAGGTTTGTTATCAGCAAATTTTGTTATCCATCCAAGACCAGCTTGAAGAGGAGTAGTAGTATCATCCAAGTCGTTACCGTATAAACAATATCCCATCTCTAAACGTAAAGTATCACGTGCTCCAAGTCCTATTGGTTTAATTCCAAATTCGTCTCCTGCTTCAAATACAGCTTCCCAAATTTTCATGCCATATTCAGGATAGAAGTAAAGCTCAAATCCTCCTGCACCGGTATATCCGGTATTTGAAATAATAACATTTTCTACTCCGGCAAATTTTGAAGTTGAAAATCCGTAGAAAGGAATAGAAGAAAGGTCTGTTTCAGTAAGTTTTTGCAAAGTTTCTTTAGCTTTGGGACCTTGTACTGCAAGTTGTGCAGTATGTTCTGATGCATTCTCCAACTCTGCTCCCATTGTGTTCCATTTAGTGCACCACTCCCAGTCTTTATCAATATTCGCAGCATTAACAACCATCAGATATTTTTCGGGTTCGTAATAATAAACGATAAAATCATCAACTATACCGCCATTTTCATTTACGAAACAGGTATACTGAGCTTTTCCAATTTGAAGTTTTGTAACATCATTACTGGTTACCTTTTGTAAAAACTCAACCGCTTTTGGTCCTTTCACCCAAAACTCACCCATGTGAGATACATCAAACACTCCTACAGAATTGACTACGGTTTGATGTTCATCTATAATACCTGAATATTCTATTGGCATATTATAGCCTGCAAACTCATGCATCTTAGCCCCCAGACTTATATGCATATCTGTAAAAGGTGTATGTTTCATTTTATTTTTTTATTTATATTTCAAATTACTTGTCTTAAACTAATTCTTAGTATTTAATGATTTCTTGCAACGATTTCTGCTATTTTCACTATTACTTGTGAAGCTTTTTTCATTGATGTAATAGGTAGAAATTCGTATTTACCATGAAAATTCATTCCTCCTGCAAAAATATTTGGACATGGTAAACCCATAAATGAGAGCTTAGAGCCATCAGTGCCACCTCTAATTGGTTTCACATTAGGTTTTATACCCAACTCCTCCATTGCTTGATAAGCATAATCTACGATGTGCATTACGGGTTCCACTTTTTCTCTCATATTATAATACTGATCATTAAGATTAAGTGTAATTCTGTTGTCATACTTTTTATTCAATAACCCTACAGAGCTTATCAATAGTTTTTTACGATCTTCAAATTTTATCCTGTCATGATCACGAATAATAAATGACAAATTAGCCTCTTCAACTGTTCCAGCCATTGAAATAAGATGGAAAAATCCCTCATATCCTTCTGTAAATTCGGGTCTTTCATTTTTTGGCAGAAGTGATATTAGTTCATTAGCAACTTGTAGTGCGTTAATCATCTTGTCTTTAGCATATCCTGGATGAACATTTCGTCCTTGTATTTCAATTTTAGCGGAAGCAGCATTAAAGTTCTCATACTCTAGCTCTCCCACCTCACTTCCATCCATCGTGTAAGCCCAATCAGCGCCAAACTTCTCTACATCAAATTTATCAGCACCGCGTCCTATCTCTTCATCAGGGGTAAAACCAATTCTGATTTTTCCATGTTCTATCTCAGGATGATCTATAAGATACTGCATAGCACTCATTATTTCAGCTATGCCGGCTTTATCGTCTGCACCTAATAATGTTGTACCATCTGTTACAATTATATCTTCGCCTTTGTGAGAAAGCAATTCGGGAAAATCTTTAGGAGATAGGATGACATTATTTATTTCATTTAATATAATATCCTTGCCATCATAGTTTTTAACAATACGTGGATTTACATTATTTCCACTCATATCGGGACTGGTATCAAAATGAGAAAGAAAGCCAATTACCGGTACTTTTTTTGAAGTATTAGATGGTAAGGTTGCCATTAAATAACAATTATTATCGAGACTAACATCAACAAGTCCCATTTCTATTGCCTCTTTTTCCACCTCTTTAGCAAGATTAAACTGTTTTAGAGTACTAGGAGTCTGAGTGCTATTCTCATCTGATTGAGTATCTATTCTGGCATATTTAATAAACCTATCTACTATTGTCATGATTAAACTATTTGATTGAAATAAATTTCCCAAAGTTAAAGTTACGTTAGTATTACAAAGATAAAAAAATGACTTGAATAGTAAAAATCAATACACTCTTTTGTATCTACAAAAAATATCTTATCTTTGCAGTTGGGTAAGTCCTATACGGCCAGCTCCCGATGAATCCCCCAGGTCTTGACCGAAGCAAGGGTAATTGGTTGTAGCGGCGCGATATAGTAAGCTTACCCTCTTTTGTTTGTATATTCAAATAACAAGATATAATTAAAATTGAAATCCCCCTTCTTTGCTAAAAACAAGAAGGGGGATTGTTATTTAAACAATTAATAACCAAATGTTATTCTAGGCAATCTTTGGAAGTAATTTTGTATCTATTGAGTATTTTCCTGCACCAATTAATATTGAACCTGTGAATACTATTAAAAGATCCAGTGCATGACCATAGACCATAAAACTATCACCCATAGAGAGGTGCGTAATCATTGCTACAACCATTGTTCCTGTCAACATAATCGCTGCAGGTCGAAACAGTAGTCCCAGAGCAAAAAGTAGACCTCCCACTGTTTCAGATAATGCTGCTATTAAACCCCAAAAAGCATGCCCTGAATCAATCCCGAAGTTTGACATAGTAGCTCCTACCATTTCCCAAGTCTCAGAACCTCCCATTATTTTCGGTAGTCCATGTAAAAATATTGATATACCAATACCCACTCTTAATATTAACCATCCAATATGTAATAAATTATTCTTTCTATTCATTTTTTACTTTTAATTTATTTCATGACTTTCTATTTTATCTCATGAATTTGTTTGTTAATTAATAATCGACGCGAATTAAACCCCTTAGTTATATGAATTGTTTATCTTTGTTTTATAAATAATATTTATATGTCAACATTCGCCCCATTAGCTAAACCACTATATATAATGCTTAAGCCAGTAGGCTCAAAGTGTAATCTGGACTGTGAGTACTGCTATTATCTGGAGAAAGAAAATCTGTATAAAAAGAAGAATCAAGTAATGAGTGAAGAACTTCTTGAAAGGTTTGTAAAACAGTATATCGACTCTCAAACAATGCCTGATGTTATGTTTACTTGGCATGGCGGTGAAACTCTTATGCGACCGCTTTCGTTTTACAAAAAAGCAGTAGAACTGCAAAAAAAATATGCAAACGGAAGAAACATTGATAATTCAATTCAGACAAATGGTACACTTCTGAATGATGAATGGTGCAAATTCTTCAAAGAAAATAATTTTTTAGTTGGTATATCTATTGACGGACCTCCAGAATTTCATAATGAATACAGAAGAGACAAAATGGGACGTTCATCATTCCATCGGGTGATGAAAGGAATAGAGTTACTAAAAAAACATGATGTAGAGTTTAACTGTATGGCGGTTGTTAATGATTATAACGTAGACTATCCCCTTGAATTTTATCGTTTTTTTAAGGAAATAGGGTGTCAATACATTCAATTCACACCAATTGTAGAACGTATCCGAAACAACAACTCATCTGATAATATTTCGCTTCTTAAACTGGCTACTGCAAAAGAATCTGAGCATGAAGCTGATCTTGCACCTTATACTGTACCTGCAGATAAATGGGGTGACTTTCTCTGTGCTATTTTCGATGAATGGGTTAAGGAAGATGTAGGTAAAATCTTTATACAAATATTTGATTCAACTTTAGCCAACTGGGTAGGAGAAAATCCTGGCGTTTGCACGATGGCAAAAACATGTGGTCATGCCGGTGTTATGGAATTCAACGGAGACGTATATTCTTGCGATCATTTTGTGTTTCCGGAATATCTTCTGGGTAACATTTACAATGAAACACTCACTTCAATGATGTATTCTGAGGTACAACAAACATTTGGAAATGACAAGTTTAATAAATTACCACAACAATGTCATGAATGTGATGTTCTTTTTGCCTGTTACGGAGAGTGCCCAAAAAATAGATTTATAAAGGATAAATATGGCAATACAGGATTAAACTATTTATGTAAAGGATATTACAAGTTCTTTAAACATGTAATGCCTTATATGGATTTTATGAAAAATGAATTATTAGCACAACGCCCACCTTCTAATATTGTGAAATGGATTAAAGAAGGTAATCATAAATAGTTGATAAGGAAAGCTATACTTAAAAAGAGAAATAGTTATAGATATAGATAGTGAATGAAGGATTGAAAGAAAAAGAGAAAAATTTGACTAGTCCTAAATAACCGTTACAGGTTTTTACAAAACTAGTTATTTTTATCCACAAGTTTGAAGGTTAACCTTCAAACTTGTGGATTTCTTTTTATAGGTGCGTATTTTAATATGGCTCTGTCCATGCATTTCCTCTGGTGTAAGCATATAACATGAATAATGAGGTCTTATTCT
>DATGMV010000148.1:0-3536 GCA_035307185.1 Fermentimonas sp.
TCTGTTCATTAGTTTCAACATTCTGGAACTTCCCGATTGTACCGGTAGGTGTATATAATTTGCAAGATTTTTATATTTAGCAATTGTTTCAAGTGTTTTGTCATTCATATCCCAAGGATGAGATGTTGTAAAACGTATTCTAATTTCCGGAGCAGCCTCAGCTACTAAAGCCAAAAGATCATGAAAGTCAACAGTTTTTTCACCATCTTTAAATTTATAGGAATTTACGTTTTGGCCGAGTAGGATAACCTCTCTAAAGCCTTTTTTCTGCATATCATGAAGTTCGTTGAGGATACTCTCCGGCTCTCTACTTCTTTCTCTGCCACGAGTGAACGGAACTATACAATATGTGCAAAATTTATCACACCCTCTCATAATTGAGATATATCCAGAGATATTACTCCCACTAAGTTTTAAAGGAATGACATCTTTGTATGTTTCTGTTTTTGAAAGCTCAACATTCATTGCTTTCACACCCTGTTCAGCTGCACCAACAAGATTGGGGAGGTCGAGATATGCATCTGGTCCCACAACTACATCTGCATTGTGATTATCAATAAGTTCTGATTTAGCCCTTTCTGCCATACATCCGAGTACACCTATAATCAGATTGTCCTTTCTTTTTCTTTTCAAGGAGTTAAAGTATTCCAATCTCTGAATCACTTTTTGCTCCGCATTTTCTCTGATAGAACATGTGTTAACGAAAATGGCATCTGCTACTTTATGGTCTTCTGTTAAGCTATACCCATCCATTTCCATAATAGATGCTACAACCTCAGTGTCTGCTACATTCATCTGACAACCGTAAGTTTCGATAAATAGTTTTTTATCTTTTGTGGTTTCTGTATTCATATTATTTTATTGAACCCATTTAAACTGTGATTACTGCTTTTACACTGACTAAGAAAAGTTAAATGCTTTTTTTAGGTGTTTAATTGTTGCATTATAACAATTCTTGTCCTATTTTTGTGAAAAGGAAAAAATAATTTTTTTTCATAGTTAAGGTTTTGGTTAAATGCTCGAGAGTAACTGTGAAGTTGCTCTCGATTTTTTTACCAAAACATTATTAAACAGGTAAAAAATAACTATTTTTGTCCTGTTGCAAAAATAATCAAATTATGGAAATTGGAGACCTCTTTTATATAATCATTCTTACACTTTTTATGATATTGGGATTTTTTAATGATTCCAAAAAGAAAAAAAATGAACAAAAGCAGCAATCAGAACCAAAATATCGTTCTTTTGAGATTGGAGAGATGGAGGAGGAGATACCACCATTCTACAATAAAAAGCCACCTCTACCACCCAAAGATTTAGCAAAAAATAAATATTCGGAAAAAGAAATCTCCAAATATCACTCAAAAGAAGGTAGGGTTGTATTTCAATCTTCAATGGGTCTTGTTACTGATTTTAAAAAAGAGTCTTCACTTGGTAGTTCCTTTACTACCACAAATACAGATTATATATACCAACAGAGAGAAGATTCTCAAGAAACAATTACATCTAATACTAAAGATAGGCTAATGCATCACTCTATAATTAATGATTTATCAGGTGAAAATCGTAAAAGTGAGTTGATAAAAGGAATTATCTATAATGAAATATTAAAAAGGAAGTATTGAAAAATGCCCTCAGTTAAATTAATACTATTTAGTTAAAAGTACAATCATTCAGAAATAAACCAATAATATATAGTTAAAATGGCTTTGAAATTTATTAGTGCAGAGGAGGCGGCATCACTTGTAAAAAACAATGATAATGTTGGCTTCAGCGGATTTACACATGCCGGATGCCCAAAGGTAGTACCAGTGGCTATAGCTAACCAAGCAAAGAAGGAGCATGAAAAAGGCAATCCTTTTAAGATTGGTGTTTTTACGGGAGCATCAACAGGTGACTCAATTGATGGAGAGCTTGCACGCGCTAAAGCAATTAAAATGCGCACACCTTATCAGACAAACAAAGATATGCGTATAGCTCTCAACAATGAAGAATTTGATTTTTTTGATCTACATCTATCGCAATTAGCACAAGAGATCAGATATGGTTTCTTAGGTAAAATTAATGTTGCGGTTGTAGAAGCATGTGATGTGACTGAATCTGGAGAAATTGTTCCTACATCAGGAGTTGGTATTACTCCCACTATTTGTAGACTCGCAGATATTATAATTGTGGAACTTAACAAGCAGGTACCGTCTAAACTTAGAGGTATACACGATCTTTATGAGCTTCAAGATCCTCCAAAAAGACGTGAAATTCCAATCTATGAAGTACAGAATCGTATAGGACTCGAGTACGTAAAGGTAGATCCAAGTAAAATATTTGTAGTTGAGACTGATAAAGAGGCTGAAGGTGGTGGATTTGCACCGGTTGATGAGTTAACCGCAAAGATTGGGAATAATGTATCTGAGTTCTTTGTCTCAGAATTAAAAGCCGGAAGAATACCAGCACATTTTCTTCCTATTCAGTCTGGAGTTGGTAACATTGCAAATGCAGTACTTGCATCTATGGGTAATAACCCTTCAATTCCTCGATTTGAAGTATACACAGAAGTAATTCAAGATGCTGTAATTGATATGATGCAACGAGGAAATATATCTTTTGCAAGCGGATGTTCATTAACTGTAAGTAATGAGGTGTTAAATAAATTCTATGATGATCTATCTTTCTTTAAGAATAAACTGGTACTTAGACCATCAGAAATATCCAATAACCCTGGTCTTGCACGTCGTTTAGGCATTATTTCGTTGAATACTGCAATTGAGGTTGATATTTTTGGTAATGTGAACTCTACTCACGTAAACGGTACTAAGATGATGAATGGAATTGGAGGCTCAGGTGATTTTACACGTAACTCATACCTGTCGATATTTCTTACACCTTCAACTGCTAAGAATGGAGCCATTAGCTGTATAGTGCCAAAAGTAACACATGAAGACCATAATGAACATTCTGTGAAAATAGTAGTTTCTGAATATGGTGTTGCAGATCTAAGAGGGAAAGGTCCAAGAAAAAGAGCAGAAGAACTTATTGAAAAATGTGCTCATCCAGATTATCGCCCATTACTTCATGAATACTTAAACAGAGGTGTAAAAGGACACATCCCACAGGATATTTATAGTTGTTTCGCTTTTCATCATGCTCTCAAAGAGACAGGCAGCATGATTAATACTGATTTTTCTAAATATCCGAAATAGAGATTAATCAGCACTACTTATAATTTGTTAGTAGTGCTGATTTTGTTTTCCTACTTCCTACCTTCTACTACTTAATAACACTGCCAATTATTTGATTCTTTACTCATATAATACAATTTGCATTATAAACGTAATGTAATTAGTGTCTAGTCCTGAAAAATATTTATACTAAATTAAATTATAAACAGAATAATAAAGACAAAATTAAACAGAATTTACATGCCCTTAAAGTTAGTGTAAATATGTTAACATTTTTGACTCATAGAATTTAATATCTATATTTGAATTATAATTATACTTAATTGCGATAAATGAGGAGCCAGTAGTAACTTAAATAATAAA
>DATGMV010000149.1:0-5374 GCA_035307185.1 Fermentimonas sp.
ATTGGATTTAGAAGATAATTAAATAAATAGTAAAATTGATATAAAATGGCACATCCAAAAAGAAGACAATCATCTTCAAGACAAGGAAAGAGAAGAGCGCATGATCATGCCAAAACACCTACAATGGCTTTATGTTCTAATTGTGGAGCATGGCATGTTTATCATACAGTATGTGGTGAATGTGGTTACTACAGAGGAAAATTGGCTATAGAGAAAGATGTGATGGCATAACGCGGTCCTCTTTATCTTTTTAAAAAAAAGACCCTGAAATTACCTGTTCGTTTTTTCAGGGTTTTTTTACATTAAAATACTTGTATATATAGTGACAACAAAAAAAATAAATGCCGTAATTACAGGAATATCCGCAAGTGTGCCGGATTATATCCTTACAAACGAAGAACTTTCTACAATGGTTGATACTACCGATGAGTGGATTATGACACGAGTAGGTATTAAAGAAAGGCGCATATTGAAAGGTGAGAACCAGGGAATATCTGTTCTTGGCACTGAGGCAGTTGAGGACCTTTTGAAAAAGACCAATACGATGCCGGAAGATATTGATGCAGTTATTTTTGCAACTTCAACACCAGATCACATATTTCCTTCTGCAGCATCAATAGTTGCTGAGAATATAGGCATTAAAAATGCTTTTTGCTTTGATATGGAGGTTGCCTGCTCAGGATTTGTATATGGTCTTGAGATATGCAACGGGCTAATTAAAACAGGTAAGTATAAGAAGATAATTTTATTGGCAGGTGATAAAATGTCTTCAATCACAAATTATAACGACCGTACAACTTGTCCGCTTTTTGGAGATGCAGCCGGTGCCGTCTTAATAGAACCTACAGAAGAGGATCTTGGAATAATTGATGTGGAGCTTCACTCTGATGGGGTAGGTTACAAGCCTCTGCAACTGAAAGCAGGTGGTAGTAAATATCCTGCTACAGAAGAGACAATAAAAAACTCAGAACATACTGTATATCAGGATGGACGAGTAGTTTTTAAGTATGCTGTTTCTCGTATGGCTGAGGTGTCAGAGTCAATTATGAAAAAGAACAACCTAATGCCTGAAGATGTTGATTGGTTAGTACCGCATCAGGCAAATATGAGAATAATTGATGCTGCTATCAAAAGAACAGGTTTGCCTCAAGAAAAAGTTATGATTAATATTGAGAAGTACGGAAATACGAGTGCGGGTACAATTCCACTTTGCTTATGGGAGTGGGAGTCTAAGCTGCGTAAAGGAGATAATTTGATTCTTACTGCATTTGGAGCAGGTTTCTCATGGGGTAGTGTATATTTAAAATGGGGCTACGACGGATCAAGTGATAGCTCAAAGAAATAAAATAACTGAAAGTGAAGCAACAAACAAATCACAAATCAGGTTTTGTTAATATAGTTGGAAATCCCAACGTTGGCAAATCTACACTAATGAACCGATTGGTGGGAGAGAAGATTTCTATTATCACCGCAAAGTCTCAGACAACACGTCACAGAATAATAGGAATTGTGAATACACCCGATTATCAGATTGTATATTCAGATACACCTGGTGTACTTCAGCCAAATTATAAATTGCAAGAGCAAATGCTTAGCTTCTCACTTTCTGCACTTGAAGATGCTGATGTATTGTTGTATGTAACAGATGTTGTTGAGAAAATTGATAAAAATGACAAGTTTCTTACCAAAGTTCAACAACTTGAGCAACCTGTACTACTTTTAATTAATAAAATTGATCAAACTAATCAGTCAGATTTGGAAAAATTTGTTGATACGTGGAAACAAATGCTCCCTAATGCTGAAATATTTCCTATGTCAGCACTGAATAATTTCGGTGTTGAGAATGTGCAGAGACGTATCTTAGAATTGTTGCCTGAGTCTCCTCCATATTTTGATAAAGATGCCCTAACAGACAAGCCGGCGCGCTTCTTTGTAACCGAAATTATAAGAGAAAAATCTTTACTCATTTATCAAAAAGAGATACCGTATTCAATAGAAGTGGTGGTTGAGGAATTTAAGGACGAAATTGATATTATTCGAATTAGAGCTATTATCTTGGTAGAAAGGGATACTCAAAAGGGAATTGTTATTGGTCATAAAGGGGAATCTTTGAAAAAACTTGGAACAATGGCTCGGAAGGATATTGAGAGGTTCTTTGACAAGAAAGTGTATCTGCAGCTATATGTGAAAGTTGAGAAAGATTGGAGAGATAGAGACAATATGCTCAAAAGGTTTGGTTATAAACTGGATTAAAAATTAATTATGCAAAATTTAGTAGCAATAGTAGGCCGTCCGAATGTAGGTAAATCAACACTGTTTAACAGGTTGACACAAAGCAGGCAGGCAATAGTTACCAATATTGAAGGTACAACCCGTGACCGTCTTTATGGTAAAGTAAACTGGAACGGAGAAGAGTTCTCACTAGTTGATACCGGAGGATGGGTTATTAACTCAGATGACGTTATGGAAGATGAGATCAATAAGCAGGTTCGTATTGCTATTGAAGAGGCAGACGTTATTTTATTTGTTGTTGATGTGATGAATGGTGAAACCGATCTGGATAGGAGTGTTGCTCAAATGCTACGTCAATCGGGTAAGTCAGTTGTAATTGTAGCAAATAAATCAGATAATTTTGATTTGGGTCATCAGTCGGCAGAATTTTACTCGCTTGGACTTGGAGATCCGTATAACGTATCTAGTATAAATGGATCGGGAACAGGCGATTTACTTGATCATATTGTGACCCTCTTTACAAAAGATAATGAAGAGGAAATTTTGGAAGAGATTCCAAAAATTGCAATTGTTGGACGTCCCAATGCCGGCAAGTCTTCATTTGTTAACTCACTTCTTGATGAGGAAAGAAGCATAGTTACTGACATTGCCGGTACAACACGAGATTCAATCTTTCATCGATACAATAAGTTCGGAATGGATTTTTATCTTATTGATACTGCGGGGATTCGTAAAAAAGGTAAAGTGAATGAAGATCTTGAATACTTTTCGGTGATAAGATCAATTAGAGTTATCGAGAATGCAGATGTTTGTATTTTAATGCTTGATGCCACCAGAGGAATTGAAAGTCAGGATATGAATATTTTTTCATTAATTCAGAAAAATCGGAAAGGATTGGTTGTTTTTGTGAATAAATGGGATACCGTGGAGTCGAAAGATAATGTTGTAATTAAAACATTTGAGAATGCAATACGTGAAAGATTATCTCCATTTACAGACTTCCCAATAATATTTGGTTCTGCAATTACAAAGCAACGAGTTTTGAAAGTGATGGATCTTACAAAAGAAGTGTACGAAAATAAAAATCGAAGAATTTCTACACATAAGCTTAATGAAGTGATGCTTCCTATAATTGAAAGAACACCGCCACCATCACATAAGGGAAAATTTGTTAAAGTTAAATATATTACACAATTGCATAATACAAGTGTTCCTTCATTTGTATTCTTCTGTAACTTACCTCAATGGGTGAAGGAGCCTTACAAAAGATTTGTAGAAAACCGTATGCGTGAGAACTGGGATTTTAAAGGTACCCAAATTAATATTTTCTTCAGAGAAAAATAAATGGTGAAATATAATGAAATCCCGAAAATATTGCGTTAATTTGTATTGATTTGTGATTAAAGGGTATTGGTAAAAACATTTATCGTATCACAAAAAAATATAATTTGAAATGCAATTACCAATCATTAGATTGGGTTAAATCAAGGAGCAGGGATGAATACGAAAGACAATCTGGAGAACGAAAAACTACCTCTTAGCGAAGTACAATTAGAAAATAATCCACAAGCAGAAATTGAAGATGATACTTCAGTAAAAGCAGAAATAGAAAAAGATGAAAATCTTAATATTGAAGCTGACAATACTTTAGTTACGGAATCAGAACCGGAAACTGAATTAGAATCTGAGGCTGAGTTAGAACCTGAAGTAGCATCTGAAGCCGAATTAAAACCGGAATTAGAGCCGGAGGTAAAACCTAACTCCGAATCTGAAGAAGAAAACTCTGAGTTGATGCCTGAGATTGAATACGATTTAGACGATTCAAACGGAGAACACTCTGACGATTCAGATGATGACGATGATGTTGATGAAAATACTGTATCTGATGATCCGAATACAGCTTTACTTTCAATTGATGAGATAGTAAGTCATCTCAAATATATTCTTGAAAAGGGTACTTTGCAGAGAAAATTTGTAGAGGATTATAAGAATCAATTCTATAGATCACTTAGAAATGAAATTGAAAGTCAGAAACAGTCTTTCATTGCAGAAGGTGGCGAAGAGATCGATTTTATTGCTAAAGAACCAGAGATTTATATTGAAGGTAAAGAGCTGCTCCAAAAAATAAAAGAGAAACGTGCTGAACTTCTTGCCAAAGAAGAGGTCCAAAAAGAAAATAATCTTGCCAGAAAACTATCTATTATAGAGCAAATAAAACTGCTTACTGAATCTCAAGGGCATGAAGATTTCAACAAGACTTATCAGGATTTTAAAGCACTTCAACAAGAGTGGAGTGAAATAAAACTGATACCTCAGTCGAAAGTAAACGAACTATGGAAATCATATCAGCGATATGTTGAGAAGTTTTATGATCTGGTTCGTATAAATAATGAGTTTAGAGAGTATGACTTTAAGAAGAACTATGAACTGAAAACTGAGCTTTGCATATCTGCCGAAAAACTTGACGATGAAACTGATATAGTGTCTGCTTTTCACCAATTACAGAACCTTCACCAGGAATGGAGAGAAATAGGTCCGGTGTCAAGAAAGGATCGCGAAGAAATTTGGAATCGTTTTAAGGCAGCTTCAACAGTTATAAACAAAAAGTATCAAGAGCATTTTGAGGGTTTAAGAGCTAAAGAAGACGAAAACCTTGAGCTTAAAACTGCTATTTGTGAGAAATTAGAAGCCATAGATTACGATAAGATAAATACAATAAAAGACTGGAATAGGAACGTAAAAGAGGTGCTTGAACTTCAATCTCAATGGAGAAAGATTGGTTATGTTCCAAGAAAATGGAATACAAAGATATATAAGAGATACCGTGCGGCTTGTGATTTGTTCTTTAAAAACAAGAACAATTATTACAAATCACTTCGAGGTGAGATGGAAGAGAATCTAAAGAGAAAAATTGACCTTTGTGAAAGAGCGGAGGCGATGAAAGATAGTACCGATTGGAAAAAAACTACTCAGGATATGATTGATATCCAAAGAGAGTGGAAAACTATTGGTATTATACCTCGCAAACATGTTGATCCTGTTTGGAAACGTTTTATTGCAGCTTGTGATTATTTCTTTGATCAGAAAAAATTAAATTCTTCATCGAGATATGAAGAAGAAAATAGTAATCTTATCACTAAGA
>DATGMV010000150.1:0-9092 GCA_035307185.1 Fermentimonas sp.
ATATTCTGATGCTGTAAAATAAAGATCCGAATCGTTACATCCTACTGAAGCCAATGCTGCAATAACCTCATTAAGGAACTCTTTGTTGGCCTTATTTGGCTCTACTTTGTCGGCATAGTATTCGTTAAGAGTTTTACAGTCACCTGCACCACTATTTACGAACCCTTGTACAATACCCTCTTTCACCATTGCTAAATAATCGGCATTAGCCTGATTGTTTTCAGCAACTGAGTTTGCAATAGCTTGATCTACATAACCAACAACATTAAAATAGTCAGTTATATACTGATCCTTAAGAGAGTTATCGTTTAAATACAGACTTATTGATGAAACCATTAAATAAGAGTAAGCATCAAGCGGATACATTTGATCTTTCATATCATTTACAGCTTTACTTAACCAGCTATAAATAACACTCTGATCGGCCTGATCGCCCATCATTTCCATATAGTCGTAGGTTTTAAATGCGAGCACTGTACCTTCTGCATCGTCATCACCAAAATATTTTAGTCTGTTATCATATATCTCCATAGTTTTATCGAGATACTCTTTCTTCTTAGCCGGATCTGTTTCTTTTTCAAATAATGATTTAAAGATTCGGGGACCATAAATATAGATATTCTTGCTTGATCCGGGACAATTTTCGTATACAGATGACCATGGGATCAAAGCTTCTTCATATGATTCAGCTTTAGCTGCAGTTTGCATAAGACTCAAATTTACCCTGCAGTTAACGCTATCTTCACCATGTCCATAGGGTGCATTTTTGTAGTCGTAACCTGCTTTTTGAGCATTTACGCCAACTATCATTGCGATAGCTAAAAATCCAGTAAATAATAATTTTCTCATATCGATTGCTATTAATTGTTGTTCTTATTTCGTTACTTAAAACTTGGACAAAATGTTAAATCAAAAGTTTAATCGGATCAATCAAACTGTCTCTTGAAGAACCACAATTCATTAACATTCATGTTTAGTGATATTTTAAACATATCATGTCCAATCATATAATCACTGTCAGGTTGCTGTCTTGAGTAACCAAATCCTATATTTAGCATAGAAACGTGCCCGGTTCTTAAATCATGGAAAGGAAGTCCTAATCCAATGTTAACACCATATTCCTTGTAGCTGCCAATCCCTGCAGGCTGACTATTTTCGGGATTAATTACATTCACATTTATGTATGAGTTTGAGTATGACACTCCACCTCTGAATCTAATTCGGTGAAAGAAGTTCTGACTAAATGGATCAATTACATACTCTAAACCCGTATTTATTCGATAGAGATTATTAAAACGATCGTCGTTTGTGAATCCATCTAAGTCTGAAGGATATTTGCTGTTTTGCCAAGTTTGATAAGTACCGTCTAATCCCATTAAGAACTTGCCTGTTTGGTATGTAAGTCCCAATCCCATCTTTTGAGGTATCTGAAAACTCTCGCCCTGCAATGTATCGTTCTTAATTATCTGTGCAGGTGGAATAGTTGGACTATCATATGGATCTGAGCTGTAATTGATTTCCGAATAAATACGATCAGCTTTATTTAATATTTCCGGTGAGTAAACAGCACCAATTACAATAGATCTGCTCTTATCTATTGGCAATTTATATTGTAACCCTAAGTCATATTTTACATTTCTTATTGAAAAAGAATGCTTTCGCTCAGATATTTCTGATCCACTGTTCAAAGGTGTACTTACTCCTGTGTGTGCAAAATTGCCGAAAAAGTATCCGATGTTAGCACCAAATGAGACATTACTAATTGGCTCCCATGCAACTCCGGCATAAACCTGATTCAGACCTCCTGTTCCCCTGTATGTTTCACTATATTGTATACCGGAGGTAGAGCGACTTGTTCCGAAGTTATACCCTACTTTTGAATACGGCAATAGTCCTAAACTGGCTCCTACATTTTTAAATAATGGAAATTGAATAGCAACATATTCAAGGTTACCATTATAAAAATCTCTACTGTTTATACCATCATTCATCCTGTCTAAGTGTCCGGAAACACCCATATCAAATATAAAAGTTAGTGAGTCAAGCTCGGAATATGATGCAGGATTACCCGGGTTAGCATGCTGACTTCTGCGCAATCCGTAACTTATACCCCCCATAGCTTCTGAAGCACCAATTGAGGGGTTCGATAGAACTCCATAACCATACCTGCCGTATGGTGAATTAGAACCTACATTTTGCGAGAAAATCACATGGGTAATCGTAAGAAAAGCGATCAACAATGAGAAACGATTTTTCTTAATATTCATCTGTTTGTGTATATATACCAATCTAGGCCACTTAGTTTCATAAAATATTTTAGCTTACAAAGATGACATATTTTTATGATGCCACCAACTAAAGAGCAATAACATCCTGTTAAAAAGATTAAAGTTTAATGATTATAAACTTTTTATTCTTTAAGGCAGCGATGCTTCACTTGCCACCTTTATTATTTTTATAACCGTTATAAGAAACGATTTCATTGATGTCTTTTCTTTTTTTCTGCCTTAATGGCTGTGTGCTATAACCGATAGTTATATCTAACCAAACTCTTTTTGAATCGGGGATTGACAACAATTCACGCATAGCAGACTCATTAAACCATCCCAATACACAAGAGCCAAGTCCTTCTGCTTGAGCCGCAAGAACTATATGTGCAGCTATTATACCCAGGTCCATTTGTGCGTAATCTTTTTGCTTTACCCAGCCACCAATACCTGAAGATAAGTTCACTTTCTCTTCAACAAGTACAAGATGCACAGGAGCCTGTTTAGTGAAGTGATTCATACCTAAGGCTCGAGCAGAAGTAGCATCTGCTACTTTGTTTTTCAACTCCGGATCATCAACTACAATTACATGCCACGGCTGTGCGTTGCAGGCCGAAGGTGATAATTGAGCTGCCTCCAAAATACGTTCGATCTTCTCTTTCTCTACGGGCCTTTCTGTATCGTAAGAGCGCACACTTTGTCGGTTTTTTACTAATTCAAGAAAATCCATATTTTAGAATTATTACTCACTTTCGTTTAAAGACAAAATACGACTTATATATTTTCCTATAATATCGAACTCTAAATTGACAACAGAGTCTTTCTTAATCTGATGAAAATTAGTGTATTCGTATGTATATGGAATGATGGCTACTTTAAAACTATTATTAGTTGGCTCAACAACTGTCAAACTAACTCCGTTTATAGTTACAGAACCTTTATCCACAGTCATGTACCCTTTTTTAGCCATCTCTTTATCAAACTTGTACTCAAAAGTGAAATACCAGCTACCATTGGCTTCTGTAACATCTGTACATACAGCTGTTTGATCCACATGCCCCTGCACTATATGTCCGTCGAGCCTCCCATTCATTGGCATACTGCGTTCAAGATTCACTTTGCTGCCAACTTCCAACAGACCAAGATTTGATATATCAAGTGTCTCCTGTATGGCAGTAACAGTGTACACATCATTATCTATTGAGACTACGGTTAAACATACTCCATTATGTGAAACACTTTGATCGATTTTCAACTCATTGGTGATACTCGATTTAAGCGATATATGGAGATTCCCTTTCTCTTTTTTCAATGCAACAACTGTTGCAGCTTCTTCAACTATTCCTGAAAACATATTTCGATTTACTGTTTAATATTATTACCAAATAGAAGCACGATCTTCTTTAGCAAGATACATTGGAGCAGAAGAATCAATATCAAACGCTTCATACCAAGCATCTACATGAGGGAGTGCACCATCAACACGCCATTTGCCCAGTGAGTGGGGGTCAACTTTTGTGAGTCTTAAAATTTCCTCATCGCGTACGTTTCCTGCCCAAAGACCCGCATAACTTAAAAAGAATCTCTGAGAAGGAGTAAAGCCATCTATTTCATTTCCTGATTTAGCCTGAGCTGTTTTTTGGAATGCGTGATATGACACTTGCAATCCACCTTGATCTGCAATATTTTCTCCCAACGTAAATGTCCCGTTTGCACGCACTGTATCGAGTACTACAATTTTGTCAAAATAATTCACCAAAACTTTAGCTCTTTCATCAAAACGTATGGCATCATCGGATGTCCACCAGTCGGTAAGATTTCCATCTTTATCAAATTTCCTTCCCTGATCATCAAAGCCGTGAGTCATCTCATGACCAATTACAACACCAATCCCACCATAATTGATGGCATCATCTCCATTCATGAAAAAGAATGGTGGCTGAAGTATCCCTGCGGGAAAGCAAATCTCATTTGAAGTTGGATTATAGTATGCATTAACAGTCTGTGGCGACATATACCATTTAGTGCGATCGACAGGTTGACCAAGATCATTGATCATATCAACATATGAAAATTCTGCAGCTCTTAATCTGTTCTGCCAGTATGAATCATCCTTAATTTCAAGATTTGAATAATCTTCCCACTTATCGGGATATCCAATTTTCACAATAAATGTACCAAGCTTTTCTTGTGCCTTATCTTTAGTTTCATCACTCATCCACTCCAGTTGATTTATCCTTTCGCTTAATGCTGATTTTAGATTGTCAACTAACGAAAGCATACGCTCTTTTGCTTCTGCAGGGAAATACTTTTCAACATAAAGCTGTCCAACAGCCTCTCCCATCACTCCATTTACAGCGTCGATAGTTCTTCTCCAACGTGGTCTAATTTCTTTGCTGCCACTTAATGTTTTACCATAAAACTCAAAGTTGGCATTCACAAAATCGTCACTAAGATAGTTAGCAGCCGAATTTATCAACTTCCAGCTTAAATAATCTTTAAGTACCTGCAAAGACTCCTTCTCTATAATAGCAATGGAGGTTTTTACCGGTTCTATTTGTGAAACATTAATTGAATCGAGCCCTTCTGCACCCATCTCTTTAAAATACAACTCCCACTCAAAAGGTGCAACTTCTTTGTCGAGATCTGCAACCAACATCTTATGATAATTCAGCTCCGGTATTCGTCGCATTTCTCTTGAAATATGCGACTCTGCAAGCTCGCTTTCAATCTTCATTACATTTGCAGCAGCTCGCTTTGCAACTACCTCATCATAACCTGCGTTTTGAAACTGAGTCTCCATCAATTTCAAATATTCGCCTCTCAACATTTCTGAATGCTCATCTTGCAATAGATAGTAGTCACGATCACCCATACCTATACCGGATTGGTACAAGTGAGCTATATTCATAGAGCTATTCACTCTGTCGGGACCAACGCTAAAGCCGAAAAATGGGTTAGATACATACTTTCCCATTTTAGCCATTAAAAGAACAACATCCTCTTTATTGCTTATAGCCTCAATCTCCTCAAGCTGAGGAAGTATTGGTGCTGCACCTTCATTATTCAACTTCACGCTATCCATGCCAATTGCATACATATCACCAACCTTTTGTGCATTTGAGCCATAAGGATGATCAACAGAGCCAAGTTCCTGTATAAGCTCCTGTATTTGAGATTGATTCTCCTCTCTTAACTTATCAAAAGAGCCGTATCTGGCATATTCATCAGGAATAGGATTAGCCTCCTGCCAGCCACCGGTGGAATACTTATAAAAACTCTCACCGGGATGAACAGTTGTGTCAAGACTTGAAAAATCTATACTGTCTGACCTCCCGGTTTTATTTTGTTCTGAACAACTCAATGCGACCATTATAAATAAAACTGTTATAGGAAATAAAATTCGCTTCATGACGTGAATGATTGAATTTAATGGTTTTAAAGTACAAAAGTACAAAATTATTTTTCAATCAAATATATGAAGTTAAATTATAAAGATTTAAGGTATTGTCGTATCCTTACAGTTGAAATTAAAATCGTATATTTTCTACCTTTTTTAGAGCACTCTTAATTAATAGTCCGGTTTTCTCACTAACAGGAGTTAAAGGTAAGCGGAGTATATTTTTAACAACACCTTTCTGAGAAAGAATAGATTTTACTCCGGCCGGATTGCCTTCAACAAAAATTAAATGGAACAGTTCATTAAAATCTGCCTCCATTTTTGATCTTGCCTCCCTTGCTTTGCCTTTAAGGGCACAATCTACAAGCCATGACATTTCTTTTGGGAATGCATTTCCAAAAACTGAAATAACGCCTACACCTCCAAGTTCAATTACAGCAGTTGTAACTGCATCATCTCCCGAAATAACTTGAAAACCTGCCGGCGCTCTCTTTATAATGCTCTCAATTTGCTCCAAATTACCGGAAGCCTCTTTTGTAGCAATTACATTTCTGCACTCTTGAGCAATACGAATTGTTGTTTCCGAAGTCATATTCACACCGGTTCTGCCCGGCACATTATACAGAACAATAGGTAAAGGAGAAGCTTCGGAGATTGCTTTAAAATGTTGAAAAAGACCCTCTTGAGTGGGTTTATTGTAATATGGAGTAACAGATAATACGGCACTTATTCCAGATAAATCAGTACTTTTCAGTTCATCAATTAGAGCAGCAGTATTATTACCCCCTATACCAATTACCACAGGAACTCTACCATCTACCTCTTTTACAATAAATCTGACAACCTCACTTTTCTCTTTAGCAGAAAGAGTAGGTGTCTCTGCAGTTGTACCCAAAGCAACTATATAGTCAGTGCCATTTTCCAGTTGAAAACTAACTAGACCGGCAAGAGCTTCAAAATCTACCGAACCATCTTCATTAAAAGGAGTAATCAGGGCTACTCCCAAGCCTCTTAAGTTTACTTCTGACATAAAATGTTCGTTTTTTCCAGCAATTTAATCACGGAACCATTGTTTAAGTAACAAAATGACTCCGATCTGCAAAGATAGGTAATTTTCAACAGGCTTGCTATTTTCAGTACTAAAAATCGGCTCTATTCAATAAACTATTACATATATATTTCTATCTTTGCTTATACGCAAACATATTTGATATATGCAATTTAAACCTGAAAAATATAGAATACCGGATGTTCCATTACAGCCATTTATTGATGAATGTGAGATATGGGACTATATAAATAACACTATTTCCACACCAATAAAAGTAAAGGAAGTCGTAGAAAAGTCCCTTGCTAAAAACCGACTTAGTCTCGAAGAGACTGCCATTCTTATCAATGCCAATGATGCTGAGTCTGTTCAGATTTTAAAGAATGGTGCTAAAGAGCTAAAAAAAAGAATATATGGCAACCGCATAGTGCTGTTTGCCCCTCTTTATGTAGGGAACAAATGCTCTAACAACTGTATTTACTGCGGATTTAGAGCTTCAAATATAAATCAAATTAGAAAAACTCTTTCTCATGAAGAGTTAATCAAAGAGGTTGAAGCACTTGTGGATGAAGGACAAAAACGACTTATATTGGTGTATGGCGAGCATTCAGAGTACAATGCTGATTTTATAGCCGAAACGGTAAGGTGCACTTACAATGTGAAAAAAAGAAATGGCGAAATCAGAAGAGTGAATATTAATGCAGCTCCACTTGATATAGAGGGATTCCGTAAAGTTCGAGAATCAGGCATTGGAACTTATCAGATTTTTCAGGAAACATACCATCGTGAAACATATAGCACTTGTCACCCCACCGGTAAAAAATCTGATTATGAAGGAAGATTAACTGCACTCGATCGTGCTCAAGAAGCGGGTATTGATGATGTAGGCATTGGTGCATTAATAGGACTATATGACTGGCGTTTTGAAGTAATGGGATTAGTAAGACATACAAATCATCTCGAGGCATGCTACAACGTTGGTCCTCACACAATATCTTTTCCCAGAATTAAAAATGCTTCCAACCAAAAAATGAAAAGCGACTATTTTATATCAGATGAAGAGTTTATCAAACTTGTTACTATTCTTCGTCTTGCCGTACCTTACACCGGATTAATCCTTACTGCCCGTGAACCTTCGCAACTGCGCGACGAAATTATTCAATATGGTATTTCTCAGATTGATGGTGGAACAAAAATAGAGATAGGGAGTTATTCTGAGCATGAAAAGAACCAAGATTTAAATAAAGGGCAGTTTCAGATTAACGATGATCGATCTTTAAATGAAATAATAGATGAATTGATCGATAAGAATATGATACCATCTTTTTGTACCGCTTGTTATCGTCTTGGAAGAACAGGTGAACACTTCATGGAATTCTCTGTTCCCGGTTTTATAAAAGGTTTCTGCACACCTAATGCACTGCTCACTTTAGCTGAGTATCTTGAAGATTATGCTCCGCAAGAGACAATTACCAAAGGTTATAAGTTAATAGAAAAGCATATTCCCGATCTAAATGATAAGATGCAGATAAAAGTAAAAGAAAGATTGGGATTAATTAAACAGGGTAAAAGAGACTTGTATTTCTAACATATATTAAACATGAGCTTCAAAAACTTGCACATTGGAATCTTTGGCCGGATGAATACCGGTAAAAGCTCTTTGATAAATATGCTAACAGATCAGGAAATCTCGATAGTTTCCGAAAACAAGGGCACAACAACCGATCCAGTAAAAAAAGCTCTTGAGATAATGGATATTGGAGCCGTAACTCTCATTGACACTGCAGGTATCGATGATTTGAGTGAGATTGGCTTACTTAAGGTGAAAAGTTCATATGAAATTATCAACAGAGTAGACTGTGCAATACTTTTGATAACTGAGAACAAGTTTGATGAATACGAAATCATGTTAATTAGTCGATTTAAGTCAAACGACATTCCTTTTATCATAGTTCATAATAAAAATGACTTAAGTGGAATTGCAGAAAACACAAGGGATTCAATTAGACTACAAACTAATGCAGAAGTTATTGACTTGAACACTTACGAGCCGTCGGATAAGCAGCGCCTAATATCGGCTTTAAAGAACATAATACCAGAATCAATTTATCAACAAAAAGGATTGTTAACTGATTTGGTAAGAGCTAAGGATGTAGTTTTATTAATTATCTCTATTGATAATGGAGCACCGGAGGGGCGACTGATTCTACCTCAAAACCAAACTATCCGTGAGGCTATCGACAGAGATTGCATAGTGATTACAGTTAAAGACAGCGAAATTGATGATTTTCTTAAACTTGGCATTGAGCCTTCGCTCGCAATAACTGATAGTCAATTATTCAGTATAGTTATCAAAAAGTTGCCAAAAACAATCCCG
>DATGMV010000151.1:0-6464 GCA_035307185.1 Fermentimonas sp.
TTATAAAGCTCGGCATAGATCCATGAGTCGGCAATTTCAGGCAGAGAGGTAGGATTCTGGTAACCGATCATATATTCATAGTTGAACTTAGCCTTACCACTCGCACCTTTCTTTGTTGTGATCAGTACAACACCATTTGAAGCACGCGATCCATAAATTGCAGTTGAAGATGCATCTTTCAGGATAGATATATTCTCGATATCAGCAGGATTAAGGTTAGCCATTGAGCCCTCAATACCATCAATGATGATAAGGGGATCATTGTTATTCATGGTATTCAAGCCACGAATGTTGATTGATGGGGGACTACCGGGATTTGAAGATCCCTGCTGAATGATCAGACCTGGGGTTGTACCTTGCAAAGCTTCAAGCGCATTGGATACCAGTTTACCTTCCAGTTCTCTGGTTGACACCGATGCCACCGCACCGGTCAGATTCACTTTTCTCTGAACACCATACCCCACTACAACAATATCGTCGAGAGTAAAGGTATCAGCAGTTAATTCAACAGTTATAGAATTTCTTCCATTAATGGCTACTTCCACTGTCTCATACCCTATGTATGAAATGACAAGTGTAGCATTTGAAGGTGCTTCCAGTGTGAAGTTACCGTCAATATCAGTTGCGGTACCGGTTAAAAGATCCTTCACCATTACGGTAGCACCAATCACAGGCTCGCCATCGGCCATTACACTCCCCTTCACCACTATTGGCTGTGTTTGTGCATACAATAGGTTACCACCAAATGTAAAAAAAACAAGAGCAAAAACGACAACTAAATAGTGCCGGCAGGTCATTTTAGAATTTAATCGGTTACATTGTACCATAATTTTACATTTTGAATAATTATTTAAAAATTAATGTTTTATCTAAGAATTTCTTCATAGCATGTTTAATCATATCGCACTTTGTTTGAACATGCAAATGTATAAAAGAAATTTATACAGCCAAAACATTTTCAATAATTTGTTATTATTTATAGATTTAAGATAAATAAAGTCAATATTGGTTAGGGTTATATAAGGAACCAGTGAATTCTGATATGTTGGAACAATAAGGGATAAAGTATTAACAAAAGGTTTTTTTAGAGTTAGTTTATTTTAGCGAAGAATCTTTCAATACTTCCGAATACAATCAATCAGTTGAGTAGTTTGTTTAAATGAAACAGATTTGAAATAGAGGTACCAAAAGTTTGCATTATAAATAAAATGGAGTTATTTTGTACTCAAATTACAGATTATCATGAGTCAGTACGATTTAATAAAAGATATAGCCAAATACAGCTTTAATGACGATAAAGATCAGCTTATTCAGAGATTAAATGATCTTGTTGAGCATTCTAGACGTACTAAAAGAACCAATTTCGCAATTCAGCTTCAATCAATAATTAAGGATGGAATCAGAAGGCAGGAATTGGGTGGAATGTCTTTATATGGCTCATCAAAATTTAAACAACTTGAAGAAGACAAGGAGATTCAGGAACTTATTATTGAAAAGTTAACCTCAGATTATAAGTTATCAGATTTAATAAGTTCAGTTGAAACAAAAAGAGAATTATCCTATTTCCTCAAAGAGCAGCACTCGATAGATATGCTGAATACCCTGGACCTTCCTGCAGCAAATAAAGTATTACTCTATGGACCATCAGGCTGTGGCAAGACATTGGCATCCTATGTAATTGCCGGTGAAATGAAGCGTATGATGTATGTGGTTAATTTGGGAGCTATTGTGTCATCAAAGCTAGGAGAAACAAGCAAGAACCTTTCTAAACTCTTTAAAAGAGCTTCAGAAGAAGATTCTATAATTTTTTTAGATGAATTTGACAGCCTAGGTAAGGTAAGAGACTATGACCAGGATCATGGTGAAATGAAACGTGTAGTCAATACAATACTACAGCTGTTTGATTTCCTGCCAAAACGCACTGTTGTTATTGCTGCAACAAATCAGATTAATATGATTGACGAAGCGTTGATCAGAAGGTTTGATCTTTCTTTAAAGTTAGATCTGCCAAATAAAGATCAGATTAAAGAACTGGTTAAGAATACTCTTAAAAACAAGAAAATCACATTCGACAATAAAACAAAGGCAAACCAAATCATAAATAAATGTATAGGATTATCCTATTATATAATTCAGCATACACTTCTTACAGCCCTTAAACGTAGTTTACTAGATCTGGAAGTCGACATTCTGCCAAATAAAATAATTATTAACACCACAGTTTGGAACTCACTAATTGAAAAGGAGATTCAAAACAGAAATAGCGAATATTAATTCGCTATTTCTATTTCCAGGGATGTATCTAAACTAGCAACTGCCTTAACATCATTTATCGCACTTATTTTTTCATATAGATTATCTTCCAAATCAATACTATCATACTCTTCAATTGTAATAACTAGAGAGTAAGGGTGTTCAATATTTTTTGCCACACTCTTTTTAGTTAAGCATCTCACTGCTACCGCAATTTCATTATCAACTTTCTGCAAATCGCCTATATTGATATTCATTTTCATTTTTTGCGTATTCGAAAATATCTGGCGATTAACAAAGCCAAAATCTTCTGACCATGAGTTGCTGCTTTTAATATCTAATATATCATGCCGATCCTCAGTTTTAATTAAAGGTTCCCTATTCTTATCTTTTTCATTTGACAAAATTCTTGCAGTTTCATCACTACTGCTTTGAGCATTATATATGTTAAAGCTAATATGCAGGCTATTATATTCAATTGAATTGTTGTTTATGGGATTGAACTTAAAACATATAGTTCCGGTAATCGAAAGGACACTACATTTACTGGACTCTAAGAGATATTTTGGGAGTTTAATATGTCTGACCTGAAAATGATCTGATTTTATAGTATCCTCAATAATAAATGTGACTCTCTTATTTGTCGAGTTAAGACATTTATCTTCGACTGGTACACCATGTCCTTCAATGTATTTAGCAAGTCTTTCACAACTATATTTCCTGGATATTAAACTTTTCTCTGTACTTGATAAACCATTAAAGGGACAGCCATATATTTTTTTTGATTCTATATCTTTCAACTTATTAATAGTATCAGACAGGAGAGTTCCTATTTTAGTGCTCTCTGCTGAGTTAATTAACAGTGCTTTTACACTTTGCATATTAATATCCGGATACCTTGCTATTATTTTAGCTGCTAAATTCGCTGCCAAGGGAGCAGCTAAGCTGGTTCCCGAGAGTTTAACATAGTAATCCATCAGCTTACCTCTACCAAGAACTTCCATCTTGGAATCATCGGTTTCCCAATCACCTCCAGGCATTAGAATGTCAGGTTTGAAAATATTATTATTCTTTTGATGTTTATTAAAATCGCTCTCATTTATTTGTTGTGTATAGTCTATATGAAATTTACGGCTGAAATAGGATGGTAAATCATAGGATATTGTTAAATCGGTACAATTGTCATAGATGTTACTTGCAATTGCCCCGACAGTTATATTATTCATACTTTCAGAAGGTGATCCAATATTTGTAGGCTGGCTATAATCATGATCAAAATCATTATAAAAATGATTCGGGTAGTTTACAATATAAGTTTGATCTCCCAATACAGATTTCACTTTTTCTCTATAATCCTTAGATAAATTTCCTGCAGATATAAATATTAAAAGGTCAAAAGTATAAGCTAATTCATCCAACATCTTTGCATATTCAGAATAATCGGCATTATATTCGAAACTATACGGATTACATATCGACAAGTTAAATATTCTGATATTATGCACTTTATGCGCTTCTATAATTGCATTCTTTAGTTTTATAAAAGAAAAGTTTCCCTCTTCTTTATAAATAACCTGGATTGAAAATAGATTTGCGGACGACTCTTTAAGTCTCCTACCGTTACTTAAATCCGTACCAAAAGCCACAAGTGATGCTACACTTGTTCCGTGACTGTCTCCAATTCCGCAAGATCGATCCAATATTGAAATTTCTCCAACCAATAATGGCTTTAATGGATCGATATCATCTATACCTGTATCAATAACACCTACTACCGGTAAATTATCATTCTTTTCTGTGTAAAAACCCCAACCAAGCTTTTTTGTACCAAAAGCACTTGGACTAACATGCATAGGTGGATTTGATTGTACCTTTTGAATTACATCAAAATTATTTACTATTTCATCAATATATCTATTTGCATTTCTAATCTCTATTAATCCGCTTGTATCCGATGAAAAGTCTATATGGTTTGCTTCTAAATATGATATCAACTCATTATGGATTGTATCCCAGCGTTCTTCACCCTTTAACCCATCTGTAAGAGAGACTGTTATCATATCATCTGAAATGCTTCTCTTTATTTTATCGGATGATAAAAACTCAAAGGAATGAATGATTGTAATTATACTCCAGTCATGATCTGAAGGCTTTTCAGCTTCAGAGCTATTATAAAACTTTTCAATCAGGTTAATGAATTTGGAAAACAGTTTTTCATTACTTATATAGAAAAGAACAGTCTTATTGAAAGCTCTTTGACTAACAGGAATTAAGCCAAAGGTCTCTTTATAATAATCTTTACTTGGAAAATCATTATTGAACTGGTCAAAGAAATTAATCTCTATATATTCCAAAATATATGGCAATTCAATAGTTCTTTGTAATTTCCTAAGATCTCTTTTTTGTTTAAAATCCTCATGACTATGCTTTAACCGTTCTTTCTGGAATGAATAATCTTTTACTACAACTTTTTTATTTTTATTTTTATTTTTCCTATATCTGGATGTGTTAATTTTAGTTGATATCCCCAACGGATTTTTGAGAATTAGATGAGGGTATTTCATAGCTTATTTAAAAATTATTCATGAGTTGTTTTTCTGAATTAAAATTATGTTAAGAAATGATTCCTCCTCAAATTTATCAATTTACTCTTTAATAAAAAAATATATAGAGTTTGTAGAGTAGTTTTCTGAAGTAGATGAATTATGATAGACAGAGCTTCTATAATGGCTTGGAATGAGTTCGTTCCATGGACTGATTTTGCAATGGTTGAACAAGATTTGATAATCAGCCGTGCATTGGTGGATATATTTAGTGATGAATTCGTGAGATAACAACTTATACTCTTGAAGAAAAAACGGTACTTCACTTCACTTTTCTAAAAATCATAGGCATAGCTTCAGGATCTATAGCTTCCATATCTACCAGCCTCAATGACTTAACCATATTTAGTGTATTGGTTTTATAATATTTGAAGTGTGGTGTTTGTAAATGAGCTTCATAAGCTTCTTTGCTTGAATATATTTCCAAAATCCTGATTTCGGTAGGATTCTCCTTCTGATACATAGGATAAATTGATATTACTCCTGTCTCCAGCCTAACTGAAGCTTGAGCTTCCTCTTTCAGAATTGATAAATACTCATCAAGGTAATTGGGGTCGATTTCTATTTCTGAGATTCTGATAATCATATTATTTAAATCTACAATATTTTCATTCCGTACTTGCTGTTTACAAGAAAAAGCAGCTATCATAATCACGATAAGTGTCATTATTTTTCTCATGTTATTCATCATTTTTACAATAAGGCGGCACTAAACAATTCGCTTTAGGAGCTTTGTTAATTCTACAAAGTTATTAATTTCAGCAAACTAACAAACTGATCATTACAGAAAAGAAGCAACCTTTTCTCTAAAAAAGTTGCTTCTCCAATCTTTCAGTAATAACTTTACCTGTTTGCAGTATTATTACATTAGATTTCTAAAATTATTACCTAAGATTTCTAAACCTGGTTCAAATTATATTCCTGTCAAAATATCACTCCCATCCCGGGTTTTGTATAAGGTTTGGATTTGTCAGAATATGTGTTTCAGGGATCGGGTAATAATAGTTCTTATCTTCCCATTTCCTTTTAATATTGCTCAGCCAGATTATTTCTCCATGATCACCCTCTGATAAACGATAGGGGTTTGGCTTACCTCCATACTCCTCACTAACAGGTATTGCAGGATAAGGAGGAGTAGTAGCAGGCGGAGTAATGTAATAAACAACATCCATCTGCCCATCCTGATTCAGATCCATTGGAGTATCAATTGCCGGCACATACATACCGTTCCACTCCATTTCAAGCAGTTCACCTCTTTTCCATCTCATCAGGTCATAAAACCTGAAACCCTCCATTGCAAGTTCAATACCTCGGTCTCTCCTGATCTCGAGAATTACAGGATCAGTGATATCGGGGAAATAGGTCTGCTGCAGATAAGGATCAACCACGGTAGGCTTCGTTGTAAGTCCCCCCGTAATCCCTGCTCTTCCTCTGAGCGCACCAATCGTCATCGCCCAATCAGCATCAGTTAGCGTACCCAGCTCAGCCTTCGCCTCAGCATAATTCAGCAGCACCTCACCAAAGCGGAAGAGAGAAACTGAGTTGTAGTTAAGGTCACGGGTATCAATATTGGTATCGTCCAGAGTCCACTTTATCGGCTGATACCCA
>DATGMV010000152.1:0-7024 GCA_035307185.1 Fermentimonas sp.
GACTTCCTTAAAAGAAATGTAATGCAGTATAACTATAGTGAACTAACTGTAAACTTTGTGGGCTCAATTGGCTGGCATTATAATGTTTTGTTAAGGGAAATAGCCGAAAACATGGGACTTAAAGTTGGCAAAATTGAGAAATCACCTATTAATGGGCTCATTGAGTTTCACAGCAAACTTATATAATTTATTCTACATTCTAATTTGAACATAAATATTCTATTATGACTTTCGATAAGATAACAGAGCAGACATCTTTATATAATAATCTCGAGAAGAAGAGTATTTTAGAAATTCTTACTGATATAAACAGGGAAGATCAAAAGGTTGCATTAGCCGTTGAAAAGACCATTCCCGAAATAGAGAAACTTGTAGAAGGTGTAGTTGAAAGAATGGTTGTTGGCGGTAGGCTTTTTTATATTGGAGCAGGAACAAGCGGAAGATTGGGAGTACTTGATGCATCTGAGATACCCCCCACTTTTGGAATGCCTAACACTTACGTTATAGGATTAATTGCAGGCGGTGAGAGTGCGCTGCGCAACCCCGTTGAAGCAGCCGAAGACAATTTACTTGGAGGCTGGGAAGAGCTATTAGAATTCAATATAAATAAAAATGATGTATTGGTAGGAGTTGCAGCATCTGGTACCACTCCTTACGTTATTGGTGCTTTACGCAAAGCACGAGAAAATGGTATATTAACTGCTGCAATTAGCTGCAACCCCAATTCGCCGGTAGCTAATGAAGCTGAAATTAAAATAGAACCTATTGTTGGTCCCGAATACGTTACCGGAAGCACTCGCATGAAGTCAGGTACAGCTCAAAAGTTAGTGCTCAACATGATTACAACTACTACCATGATCAAGTTGGGTAGAGTAAAAGGAAACAGAATGGTAAATATGCAGCTCACAAATCAGAAATTGGTAGATAGAGGAACACGAATGATAGTAGAGGAGCTATCACTAAGTTACGAGCAGGCTAAGAATCTTTTACTCCTTCATGGATCAGTGAAAAAAGCCATTGACAATTACAGAAAAATATTATAATTATCTTTGTTATATAACATTTTTCTAAAAAAGTAAAAAATGCATATTGAAAGAGTAACACAAATTGATAAAGCAATAATATCTGCTTTCGAAAAATTTATACCCGAATTAACTAACGACAATGATAGGGTTCCTACAATTGAAGATCTAAAAGAAGTAATAAGTTCTGATGACAATTATCTTTTAATTGCTACAGAAGGATTTGAAATTATTGGAACACTTACACTTGTTTTCTATAGGGTACCATCGGGATTGAAGACCTGGATTGAAGATGTAGTTGTTGACGAAAATGCACGTGGTAAAGGGGTTGCCACAGCTCTAATGTGGCATGCTTTGGATTTGGCACAGAAGAAAGGTGCAGAAAAAGTAGACCTCTCTTCACGTCCGTGGAGAGAGGCTGCTAATAAACTTTATCTGAAATTGGGATTCGAGAAAAGAGATACAAACATGTACAGACTCTATCTCAATAACTCCAATGAGTAGTCTGATACTCTTTTATGGCATCTTATAAATAACACTATTGATATTCATTCCTGCACCCACTGAAGCAAGGATTATATTATCATTGCTTTTTACTGAATGATCGGCTAATTCTTTACGTGTAAGCAGGTCAAGCAGAGTTGGCACTGTAGCTACCGACGAGTTACCCAGCCATGATATTGTCATTGGCATAATAGTTTCCGGTACTTCATCAATATCATATAGTTTGAAAAATCTCTGTAGAATTGCATCATCCATTTTACCATTTGCTTGATGAAGCAATACTTTATTTACTTCAGATATGTGCATATTTAACTTATCGAGCCCTGCCTTTAGTGTCTTTGGCACATTTTGAAGTGCGTACTGATATAAACGTCTGCCATTCATTTTAAGATAATAGTCGCCCTTTGCAGCTAACTCTGCATTATATGAAGCACCCATACGAAGCATATAAGCATAATCTAATGCATCGCTACGAGAATTGTGACCGATAATGCCAACAGGTGTGTCGCTCTCACGAGCTTCCATAATTGCGGCTCCTGCTCCGTCGGCATATATCATACTATCTCTGTCATGAGGATCTGAAATTCGTGAAAGCACATCGGCACCAACAACCAATATCTTTTTTGCATCGCCCGAACGTATATAATAATCGGCCTGAATTACAGCCTGAACCCAACCGGGACATCCAAACAAAACATCATAGGCTACCGCCTTTGGACTTGCAATACCAAGCTTATTTTTCAATCTTGCTGCCATTGTTGGCAAAATATCAATGGCTATGTTATCAACTTTAGTTTCCCCAAAATTATGAGCAAAGATAATGTAGTCTAAATCCTCCTTATCAATTCCAGCAGCATCAATAGCTCGCTGAGATGCAATTAAAGCTAAATCGCTTGTAGCCTGATCATCTTCAGCATATCTCCTTTCGGCAATAGTTGTTATCTCTTCAAACTTTTTTGTTATCTCCTCATTATCAGTAGGGATCTTTTCGCCGGAAGAGTCGTAAAACTCATAAGAATTAAAGTACTCATTCTTTATTTGTTTCGTTGGAACATAGCTGCCGGTTCCTGTAAATACACTATATACTTTACTCATTTATTTTATCTGATTGATAATTATAATTTAAACATATACTAACTGCAAAGATATGCAAATTATAAACATTCACATAGTTCTTTTAGTTGTGTGATATAATTATTATTCTTCTTTTAATCGTTTGAAAGATCTTCAAATAGCTCAAGATTGAAAAAGACCGCTGCAGATGATATATGATCAAAAACATCTGAAACGATAGACTCATATTCTACCCAGTCTGTTGTAGCAGTGAAAAAATACAACTCTAATGGCATACCCTTTTCATTTGGCTGTAACTGCCTAACAATTAAGAGTAAATCTTTGTGCACTTTTGGATGATTTTTTAAATAGTTGTATATATATTGTCTGAACAACCCTAAATTAGTGAGATTACGCCCATTTATCAGGAGTGATTTGTCAACGTTATTCTCTTTGTTATATTCCTCTATCTCTTTTACCTTTGTTTTTACGTATTCAGAAATATACTCTATCTTTTGAAGTAGCTCCAACTCCTCCGGTTTAACAAAGCGTATGGTTCCCTGTTTAATATGAACTGAGCGTTTAAGCCTTCGCCCTCCGGTTTCCTGCATTCCGCGCCAGTTTTGAAACGAATCAGACACCAAAGCATAAGGAGGCAAAGTAGTAATTGTCTTATCAAAATTCCTTACTTTAACGGTAGTGAGTGTAATCTGAATAACATCACCATCGGCTCCATATTTAGGCATAGTAATCCAGTCGCCAATTCTCACCATATCATTGGCACTAACCTGTAAACTTGCTACAAAGCCCAATATTGAATCTTTGAAGATTAACATCATTATTGCCGAGCCGGCACCCAAACCTGCAATAACTGCTGTTGTATCTTGTCCTGTTAGTATAGAGAATAGAATTATAAATCCTATTATATAGAAAATAATTTTTATAACCTGAACATAACTGTCAAGAGGTTTATCTTTAAGACTCGATTTTAAGCGAAGAGTGTCTGTTGCTGCATTTATAATAGACATTATAAGCCAAATAATATAAAATATCAGATAAACATCTGCAGCTTTATCCATGAACTTCATTAGCTTGGGAAATTGATCAAACACAATGGGTATGGATCCTTTTACAATGCTGAAAGGTACAATCATTGCCAAGTAATGAGGAAATCTCCGTTTCTCAAGATGACTTAATATTGGAGCGTTTGTAATTTTTGCCGATCGATTTAATATAAGTCGTAGAATTGTTCTTGTAACATATTGCACAATAAATACTACAATTACCAATGCCACAAAAAGGAAAATCATATTAAGGTACTTCACCCAGCTTTCGGGCACTCCAATATTACTTAACAAATTTATCGACCATTCACTTATCGCACTTGTTGAACGCGATATTTGTTCTATGTTTTCTTCATTCATAGTTATACAATAAAAATTTTGTGATTTAGAATTAAATAATTAATCCTAACCTAAAAATAAGTTTATAATTATTTATTTGGTTTTTAGCTTTATGCATATGTTAAATACAAAGATACAATTTTCAATTTAACTAAAAAAAAAAGAGACTACAAAACATTTCATTTGCTCTAATTTCAATTGTCGACATATTATAAATGATTTTTTTTATGTAAGTTTGTGCTTATGAATATCTAATTTTAAAAACAATTCATATATATGGGAAAAGTACTTATTATAGGTGCCGGTGGCGTTGGAACAGTGGTAGCCAATAAGGTTGCTCAGAATAGCGATGTTTTCACTGATATAATGCTTGCAAGTCGCACTAAAAGTAAATGTGATGATATAGCTCTTGATGTAAAAAAACGTACCGGAGTAACAATTAAAACAGCCAGAGTAGATGCAGATAATGTACCCGAACTGGTTGCACTTATGAATGAGTTTAAACCGGAAATTGTAATTAATGTTGCACTTCCATATCAAGACCTAACCATAATGGATGCTTGCTTGGAAGCAGGGGTGCATTACCTTGATACAGCTAACTATGAGCCAAAGGATGAAGCTAAATTTGAGTATAAATGGCAGTGGGCATATAAAGAGAAGTTCGAAAAAGCAGGTCTCACTGCAATTCTTGGTTGTGGATTCGACCCCGGTGTAACAAGCATTTTTACAGCATATGCTGCAAAACACCACTTTGACGAGATTCATTATCTCGATATAGTAGATTGCAATGCAGGTGATCATGGTAAAGCATTTGCCACAAACTTTAATCCTGAAATTAACATCCGCGAGGTAACTCAAAAAGGAAAATATTGGGAGAATGGAGAATGGGTAGAAACTGAACCACATGAAATTCATAAACCTCTCACTTACCCTGAGATTGGTCCAAAGGAATCATACGTTATTTATCACGAAGAGCTTGAATCGCTCGTTAAGAATTTCCCTACTCTAAAACGTGCACGTTTCTGGATGACATTCGGCCAGGAATACCTAACTCACCTACGTGTAATTCAAAATATTGGAATGGCGCGCATCGACGAAGTTGAATATAACGGTCAGAAGATTGTTCCAATTCAATTCTTAAAAGCAGTACTTCCAGACCCGGGAGAGCTTGGAGAAAACTACTCAGGGCAAACCTCTATTGGGTGTAGAATCCGTGGAATTAAGGATGGCAAAGAGCGCACATACTACATCTACAACAACTGCAGTCACGAAGAGGCATATAAAGAAACAGGAGCTCAGGGTGTAAGTTACACAACAGGAGTACCTGCAACAATTGGTGCAATGATGTTTTTACAAGGAATCTGGAAGAAACCGGGAGTATATAATGTTGAAGAATTCAACCCCGATCCGTTTATGGAACAATTAAACAAACAAGGACTTCCATGGCATGAGCTTTTTGATATTAATTTAGAAGTTTGATATTAGTTCATACAAACATATGCAACCCACAAGTTTAGTAAACATTGGAGATTATAGTCGAGATGATATATTAAGAATCCTCGACAGTGCATCCAAATTCAAGGAAAATCCGAATCGCGACTTGCTTAAGGGTAGAGTTTGTGCAACACTTTTCTTTGAACCCTCAACACGCACAAGGTTAAGTTTTGAAACAGCCGTTAACCGTCTGAGAGGCCGTATAGTTGGCTTCTCAGATTCGGCTACAAGCAGCTCTACTAAAGGCGAATCGCTTAAGGATACTATTATGATGGTGTCTAATTATGCCGATATAATAATAATGAGGCATCATCTCGAAGGATCGGCACGCTACGCTTCAGAGATATCACCTGTTCCCATTATAAATGCAGGCGATGGTTCAAACCAGCATCCCAGACAAACGATGCTCGATTTGTTCACTATATTTGAAACGCAAGGGACATTAGAGAATCTTACAATAACAATTGTGGGTGACCTAAAGTATGGTCGTGCAGTGCACTCCCTTATTCACGGACTATCTTACTTTAATCCTACTTTCAACTTTGTAGCACCCGAAGAGCTTCATATTCCTGAAAAGTATAAAGTGTTTTGCGATAAAAATGCAATCCCTTACAAGGAGTACACAGATTTCTCACCCGAGTCTATAAATAGTGCAGATATACTCTATATGACAAGGGTACAGAAAGAGAGGTTTACCGATTTAATGGAATATGAGAAAGTGAAAAATGTGTATGTACTGCATAACGATATGCTCAAAGACTCTAAAGATAATCTCAAAGTACTACATCCACTGCCAAGGGTAAAGGAGATAAGTCAGGACGTTGATGACAACCCTAAAGCCTATTATTTTGAGCAGGCAAAAAATGGCATGTACACACGTCAGGCAATAATATGCGATCTCATGAGAATAAAAACTGAATAGCAACAAAGAAATATATTATGAGAAAAGAATTACAAGTTGCTGCGCTCGAAAATGGGACTGCAATAGATCACATACCCGCAAATGCGGTTTTTAAAGTGGTATCATTACTAAAACTTCAGAAGCTGAATAACCGCATAACTATAGGTAACAACCTTAAGAGTAATAAGATGGGCAGCAAAGGTATTATTAAAGTTGCCGATAAGTTCTTTCGTGAAGATGAACTAAACCGCATTGCGTTAGTTGCACCTAACGTTAATCTCAATATTATAAAGAATTTTGAAGTTGTAGAGAAGAAAAAAGTAATTCTTCCCGATGAAATATTTGAGATTATGAAATGCAATAATCCTAAATGTATAACAAACAACGAGCCAATGAAAACTCGCTTTCATGTAACTGATAAGGAGAAAGTTGAGCTACAGTGTCACTATTGCGAAATAAAAATCAATAAGGAGGATGTAGTACTTTTGTAAACAAACAACTTCTTATAGTTTTTAATTCATTTATATATTATTATGCCACTTAATTTACCCGATAAACTACCCGCAATTGAAATATTAAAAAAGGAGAATATCTTTGTGATGGAAGACCTCAGGTCAAAAACACAAGATATCCGTCCTTTAAAAATA
>DATGMV010000153.1:0-3824 GCA_035307185.1 Fermentimonas sp.
TCCCGATTGGTTGTCAAATCATGAGTTTACGATAGAAACACCTCAAGTTAGTGTTTATCCAAATCCAGCAACAACTATTTTACATGTTCAACTGCCTAATTCAGTAAAAAAAGCTGAACTTTCAATTAGCGACATCAATGGTAAAGTAGTAAAAAGTCAGACCTTAAATTCGAATTCAGTAGTTCAATTGGCCATCGAAGATTTAGAAAAAGGAGTTTATATTTTAAAAGTGGTTTCAAAGGATAATCAATGGCAGAAAAAGTTGGTGAAACGGTGAGTTTTTTTACCGACATAAATAGTGATGAAATACAGCTTTATTAGAGAAATGAAAGAAGAAATATCTTTCATTCTAATTTAATTAAAGGAATATTCAACAAAAAAACTTGTGAACTGCTGATATTATGGTAATTTAGTACAAACACTAAATTTACAATTATGCTTAGAAGCTTTTATTTAACCGTGTTTATATTTATATTCTCATTTAATTTCCTAGGTTTCACCCAAGAATCAGAATATATTATCCAAGAACCAGAACACATTATTGTGAAATTCAATTACAGTTATCTAAATTATGAATTCATTGATGATAAAGAACGCAGATCATCAGTATTCGTTGAGATTTTTAACCAAAAAGCTGAGAAGGAGCTAGATAAACTCAAAATTTTATTTCCTGAACTATTAAGAAGCAGAGTTACTAAAATATTTTATTTCCTCTCTACTGAAGATTCAGTTTCTGTATCTCGGCAAGGACACAAAGTAAGCATTCCTCCCTTTTGGGCGGCTTTTAACATTGAAGTTCCAAAATCATATAAAACTCAACATTTAATTAAAACATTAGATGAGTTTTATCCGCTTATTGAATATGCCCATAGAAACTTTGAAACTATTCCACAAAATGTGCCAGATGATAGTTTGTATTATCGTCAAGAGGCCCTGTTCGATCCCTTAGGATTAGCAGATATTAATGTTGAACAAGCATGGGATATAGAAACGGGTAAGAAGTTTATTAAAGTAGGAGTGCACGACAATGGAGTTGATAGCTTACACCCAGATCTGGATGTTTTGACAGGTGGAGATTACTATCCTAACAATCAAGCTCCTGATTGGGGAGTAGAAGATGCAGGGCAGCCTCACGGTACTCAAGTAGCTGGGATAATAGGAGCTAAAAGAAATAATCAAATTGGAATGGCAGGAATTGCTGGAGGTGATGGTAGTGATACAACAGGTTGCTCAATTCTTGATTTTAAAAGTCCATTCTTATCTACACCGCACGTCTCTTATAGATTAGCAGGCATAGTTGATGCTGCTCGTTCTGCAGGAACGTATTTCGATTACGGTAATAACTACCATGATAATAATAGTACAAACGATTATTATTTTAACATCGCAAAAGGTTTTGGCATTCATATTGGAAATCATTCTTACACTATAAGAACTACTCTTCCACAATCAGAACAACCCAAAGATGTTGGTTCTGACAGTACTTCTGTTATTGACGTTGCATCATGTAACTTATGTAGGGAGGCTTTTCTTTTCTCGCTTCAAAATGGGGTAATTAATGTGGTTGCTCGTGGGAATAGCGGAATATTAAACGATACTTATAATCAACCCAACTCTGTTGATGGATTTTATCCTCAAAACCTACCCGATGGTTGGATTCTTTCTGTGGGTGCTTCTGGATATGACGGAAACACTATTGAATCTGGCATTAATCAATCGCCTTCTGAACAAAGCTCTGACTTTTTCTCTTTGTATGGAGGGAATATGGATTTGGTTGCTCCTGGTTCCGATTCAATCGTTTATTCAACACTTACCACGCATATACCCGGTTTGTATAGGAAGTTTAATGGTACATCAGCTGCTGCACCGCATGTTGCTGGAACTGCCGCATTACTTTTAAGTCATTACAATAGACAATGTTATTCCAATCAAAACTTAACCATTGAAGATGTAGAGTATTTATTGGAAGAATCGGCAACAGACATTTTTGAAACTGGCTTTGATGAAAAATCTGGAGCGGGAAGATTAAACGCAGGGGCTGCATTAGGTATGATTGGAGACCCTACCAAGCAGATTATCCATCCAGATAGTTTAATTTCGTCTGCCATTGTGCAACGCGACACGATAGCATTAGCCTATAACAAAGCCTTTGTAGCCGACGGATGGGGTCCCATTTCTCAAACAATTCCTTTAGAGCAAGGTAAAGAATATAAAGTAGTAAGGGCGTTTGTGGAAAACACTTATTCATTTGCCGATTACTTTACCTCTTCAACTACTATAATTGACAGTTGGGCATGCCCAAGCATTAGTAATTCTGTGGAGTTTTATAGAGATACTATAAAAACACAGGTACCTGTTGGTAATACGGGCCAAACAACAGAAGGATATCACTTTCAATTATTCGATAGAGATCCATTTGATTCTATCGTTAATATAGATACAATAAACAGAGAAATAATTGTCGGAGGCTATTTTTATAAATTTTTAATGAATTACTCTGATATAGCTTTGAACTATTCTGGATCAATAGGATGGACAGCAGATCAAGTCGTGGAGGATCCTCTATCGTTTATTAATGTTTGGTATCCTTTTGACCCCATCGCACAAGCACCAAGAATGGTTACCTCTCTTTACATTTCAGACACCACCCTAACAGCACAATATACTTTCTCTTGTGATTCGCTCAATATTTTATATGATGATACAACCATTACCAATCCATTGAGTACAACCGAAAGTGAATTGAACGACTTTACGGTTGAATTATATCCAAATCCTGGAAACAAAGAATTTACACTTGATTTTAGTGATTCCGAATTAGTAAATCAAATCTTTATTTATTCTTCTGAAGGAAGAAAAATCACACAAATCCCAACCCAAGGGAGTAATTTAAACGTTAATGTGAGTAGTTGGACGAAAGGTGTTTATTACATTAAAGTGAAAGGCGATTCTTTTTCTAAAACCTTAAAATACTTAAAACAATGAAAAATTTACTCTACATATTATTTATAAGCATTTCTCTTCCATTATTTTCTCAATGGAAAACCGTAAAGGGTGAATATATTCATAATTATAGACCATTTAATCAATTTACGATTAATCATTATACCAATGAGATATGGTTAGTAAATCCATTTAATGCCACGGTTATAAAGTCTGATGGTTCTTTCGTCACCTTTGGAGAAAGTGAATTGGGCTCATTATGGCATGATGATAAACTGAATTTTGGTTTTACCTCTAGTCATACTTTTTTTACAAAAGAACTTACAGGCTTATACTTGTTTGATAATTATCAAAAGCAGCTACTATATAATGACAATGATTTTCAACGAGTTTATAATGATTTAGACACTTTATATCTTGTTAGATTTAATGGACATCTAATCAAGTATAGTTATAATAATCTTGTTGAAAATACAGGGCTGAACGCCACGCATTGCGCTATAAACAAAGGAGATATATACACGAATAGAGGTTCTTACTTCTATGTTGAAAATAATGTCGACAACCCGTTATGGAATGAAAGTTTTTATTTACAATCTATAGCAACTGGTGCTATGTTATTCAAACCTGAAACAGATACAGTTTTTCTTGGTCAACAAACTGGTATAACAAAATGTAGAGACGGTAGTTGCTTCGACACCATCACCCCCAACAACACCACCAACATGCCATCTGGAAATATCCTAGAAATAGAATTTGATGCAAACAATGACCTATGGGTTGCGTTTGGAGATACCAACGACAAGTTTATTGCTTTGGGTAAACTAGAAGGTTCTACCTGGACAGAAGTTTACACCGCTGCCAATAGTCCTATCAATTTC
>DATGMV010000154.1:0-2364 GCA_035307185.1 Fermentimonas sp.
TAAAATAGGGCGTCACTCTCAACATATTTGCGCACAAATGACATTACATTTAAAATACCCTTGTCTTTGTTAAACTTGGCTCGATTAGACATCCAGTTCTTGAAGAATGATATAAGGGCTCCGTTTAACAACAGGAACAGAAGGAATCGAATAACTTTTAAGTTCTTTTTCATGATTGGTTTTTTTTTAATTTATAAGTTTCATGTGACTTACACCAAGAAACTACTTCCAGTTATTATCATCATTACAGTAGCTGAATGGGTTTCTCGATACTTCGTCAATCCCAATAACATTGGACAATCTTTCATCTCTTACTAAATGATATTTTCCATCTTCAAATCTATAAATCAATTTATCTCCAAATTTATCTGTTTGAAATAAATTATCTTTTACATTGTGAAATACCATTCCTTTGTATTTAAAAGAGCTTAACTTACTCATGATTTGACGTTTTAGTTGTTTGTTGATCTTTTACTGATAAGTGTATACTGCAATTAACAAACCGATTATAGCTCCTGCAGACCACAACAAAAATAGTAGTATCCAAATAATTGAAGCCAATCTATTGTTAGCCAATAACTCAGATATTGAAGAATATCTTGAGTTTATTGCCCAATAGGACAATAAACTCACTAGTATGGTTGTAAAAAATAGTACAACATATACTATTCCTATGGTTTTTAAGATTTCTAATATCATTGCTCAAGTTTTTTAAAGATTGTAGTTAAAATGTACCCGTCTAATGAAAATCCTCCTACATTTATTGAGTTTATGTGGAGGTAATTATCTTCGAGTTGTTGTAATACATATAACGCATCTATAGGAATACCCGCATTTGTACCAATATCATAAAGAACATTATCTGAACCTATCACAATATGAGGAAATAGTTCCTTAGATATAACTAACTCTTCAAAATACTTCTCAAGGTCTTTAAACCTAGATAGATGTTCTTTAGATACTATAAAATTATCCATTCTTCTTCCGAATAAATATCCAGAAATAACATTAGATCTATGTTTGTGTTCTTGTTTCAGTACTAACATATTACGATACTTTAATTTCATGTTTTCAGTTGGAATCTAAAAAAGGCACCTGAATTAGCAGGTGCCTATATGTTTATGTTTCCGTCTAACGTATCAGGATACTTTAGATATTACATGGAACATATGCTCTTTGTAAGTTTCCGGGTCGTTCCATACGAGTACAGAAACTATTTCATTGAATACTTTCTTAGGGATTCTCCAATCATTTCTGATTAGAGTTCCTTCTACAACATCTTGAATTCTCGCGATAACCTTATCCTGATTCATCTCAAGAAAAGACCCGTTTGATAGCTGAGCTGTGTTTTTGATAACATTGGTTATGGCGACTTTCGGGTCAATAGTCTCAAGCTCTTTTCCTAAGTTTACTTTACCAGTAAACTCGTGAATGCTTTGCTCAATTTTGGTAATCTTAATCTCTCTTCCGTTTAAAACCCAAGTTGTGGGCTCTTCAAAATGAAATTCTTTCATGTTCTCAATATTAATGATTTAAAAAATAGAAGGTTAAGACTCACGTTTGAGCCTTAACCTTCGGGAAGTATATAAAATTACGGCATTAAAACCACTTAACTTTGTTAAGAAATGCCCTAATTTTATATTTCAGCGAGGTCCTATCTTCTTTTATTTCCTTATATTCTCCAGGAAATAAATATTCGACATTACCTCTTTTGTCAACTACTTCTACTACATCTAACGCATTATGTACTTTTCGTACATTGTAGATGTGTGAGGACATAATCCTCCCTTTGTCAGTCAGTGCTACAACTTTCATTCCTGTAGTATTTTTCTTGTTTAAATAAGTTTTCCATTTTTGCACGTGTATGAGGATAATCATACAGCTCGTACAAAATTTGCTCCATCTCTTCTACCTCTATTTCAGACAGTTTAAATGGTAGAATTCCGAAATGCTCTAAATTCATGGGTTTATTTCGGATTAAACTAAAATCTTCTTCAATAATTATCATCGTCGTCTTCCATTAAACCTGTTAATATAAACTTTTTATCGGAATTACAGAGGTAAGGAGCTACTATATCTAATGATTCTCCCTCCAAAAACTCTCTGTAATCTTCAGGTTCTATAGGTATGTCCAATGTTCTGGATTCACCTGTCAATATACTCTTCTTAGTGATTAACATCTTTTATTTCTTTTAAGAGTTTGCCAAGTTTATAGTATCTTACTAAGCCCATAGCCTTCCTGACCATGGAATTATACTTTGAGTGTATGCCCCCATGTGTACAATCTATTACTTTAGAGCTCAAAACAAAAGTATTAAACTTTTTACCTCTGCCTAAATAAAATTTAGGTACATACCCTACTAA
>DATGMV010000155.1:0-11344 GCA_035307185.1 Fermentimonas sp.
GATTGCTACAAAAAGAAATTGTACTGACTCAAAACATTGAAACCGGTAGAATTAATAGCGATACAAAACCAACTCGCAAACCCTACCCCCTTTCCGAAACTCAGAAAGAATCGTTCGAGGAGATAAATAAAATATTTGAAAAAAAACAGACATGTCTGCTCCACGGTGTAACTTCAAGTGGTAAAACTGAAATTTATATACATCTCATAGAACAGTTTAAATTGCAGGGAAAGCAAACACTTTACCTCCTTCCTGAAATAGCTCTAACAACACAACTCCAAAAGCGTTTAAAAGCCGTTTATGGAGATCAATTAGGTATCTATCACTCTCGTATCAACGACAATCAAAGAGCTGAAATATGGCGTAAAATGAAGTCAGACAACCCATATGAAATAATTGTCGGAGTTCGTTCATCCATCTTTCTCCCATTCGATAAATTAGGTTTGGTTATAATTGACGAAGAGCACGAAAACAGTTATAAACAACACGAACCTGCTCCTCGCTACCATGCCAGAGACACCGCAATAATGCTTGCCCATCTGTATAATGCAAAAACATTATTAGGATCGGCTACACCTTCGCTCGAAACATATTATAATGCAGTAAGTGGCAAATACGGGCTCGTTACTCTTAAAAATCGATATAAAGATATATTGATGCCTGAAATAATTATTGAGAACACTTTTGAACTCATCAAAAGGAAGAAAATGAAAACCGTACTTGCGCCTGCTCTTAAAGAACAGATGCATAAATCTCTTGAGGAAGGTGATCAGGTAATACTCTTTCGCAACAGACGAGGTTTCGCTTCACTCGTAGAGTGTAAACAATGTGCATGGACACCAAAATGCAACAAATGCGATGTTACACTCACGTATCACAAAATGGGTAACCGACTAATATGTCACTATTGCAACTCAACTTACAAAATGCCGATAGAATGTCCATTGTGTCACTCAGAAAGTCTCGAAACCCTTGGTAAAGGAACAGAGCAATTGGAAGAAGAGGTAGCACTAATCTTCCCTGAGTATAGAGTTGCCCGTATGGATATGGATACAACACGTGGAAAAAACTCATATGAAAGAATTATAAATGACTTTCAAGAAAAAAAGATTGATATTCTTGTTGGCACACAAATGTTGTCAAAAGGATTAGATTTTGATAATGTAGGTGTTGTGGGTATAATATCTGCAGACTCTCTACTTAACTACCCGGACTTCAGGTCGCACGAACGAGGTTTCCAGTTAATGATGCAAACAGCAGGTAGAGTAGGAAGAAAAAACAAACAAGGGAATGTAATTATACAAAGTAGTGACACAACACAACCCATATACAACTATATCCTAAACTATAACTATGAAGGATTCTATAATGAGCAGCTACAGGAACGCAGACTGTTTAATTATCCGCCTTATACTCGACTAATATCTATATTTTTCAAAGATAAGAACGAGAAAAAAGTAGAAAGTGCTGCAGAAAATTTCACAAGGCTCATTAAACCTCAGTTAGGCAATATGGTACTTGGGCCCAATAGACCTATAGTTAGCCGTATTCAACAATACTACATAAGAGAAATATTATTAAAACTCAACAACAGCATGTCACCAACAAGAATTAGAGAATTCCTGCAAGATTGCGTGGAAAAACTTCGCGAAAATCCTTACTATAAATACATAAATATCTATTACGACGTCGATAGAACCTGATTATAAACCAAATAAAAAACCGGTACTTCTCTCGAAACACCGGTTCTTAATTTTTTTCATCGCAAATGCGACTCTACTTCATTTCAATCTCTTCCTTCAGATCAACTTCATTTCCATCTTTATCGTAAAACTCGTACTGCAGGAAACCTAACTTCTGGTTGGGTATAATTTTCATACCTGCATTGTACTTTTTCTTCCATTTACTCTTCAATGAAAAGAAGCCTTGCTGAACATACGCTGCAACATACGGATGAATGTGCAGACTAAATTTCTTCACTTTTAGGGTCTTAACTAAATAATCTATCTTCCTTTCCAGAGTATCTGTAAAAAGGAACGATGATTTAATTTTCCCTTTGCCAAAGCAGGTGGGGCACTCTTCGCTTGTAGCAATTTCCATTTCGGGACGCACACGCTGACGTGTAATTTGCATTAACCCGAACTTACTCAATGGTAAAATATTGTGCTTAGCTCTATCTGTTGACATAAGTTCCTGCATCTTCGAAAGCAATTTATTGCGATGTTCGCCTTTATTCATATCAATAAAGTCGATAACAATAATGCCTCCCATATCTCGTAATCTAAGTTGCCTTGCAATTTCTTCTGCAGCAGCCTCATTTACTTCATATGCACTGTCTTCTTGTCCGAGCTTAGATTTGTTTCTGTTACCGCTATTAACATCAATAACATGCAACGCCTCTGTATGCTCAATAATCAAATAAGCACCATTTTTAAAAGTAACAGTTTTACCAAAGAGCGATTTTACCTGTTTCGTAATACCGAAATTATCTAAGATTGGTAAAGCACCTTTATATTCCTTTACAATATTCTTTCTTCCTGGTGCAATAATACTTACATATTCGGCAATCTGCTTAGCCACATCTTTATCATTGATGTGGATTTGTTCAAAAGAGGGATTGAATATATCGCGTAACAGTGCTACGGTTCTGCCTGTCTCCTCATAAATGAGCGAGGGCGCCTTAGCTTTCTGTATCTTGCCAATACTATCCTCCCATCTCTTAACTAAAACTTTTAGTTCAGCATCAAGGTCTGCCACTTTTTTACCTTCAGCATTTGTTCGTATAATAACCCCATAATTTTTTGGCTTTATACTCTGAATAAGCTGTCTCAGGCGGGCTCTTTCCTCGCGCGACTTAATCTTTTGTGAAACTGACACACGGTTAATAAATGGTATCAATACCATAAACCTCCCTGCAAATGAAATCTCTGAGCTCAATCTCGGACCTTTAGTCGAAATTGGTTCTTTAGTAATTTGAACCAAAATTTCCTGTCCTACTTTAAGAACATCTGAGATTAATCCATCTTTGTCAATCTCCGGTTGCAACTTCATCTTCTGGAGCTGCAACCCCTTTTTCTTGTCTTCAATCAGTTTCTGAAATTGTGAAACAGAATTGAATTCAACCCCTAAATCCAAATAGTGAAGAAAAGCGTCTTTCTTGTGTCCCACATTCACAAATGCTGCGTTAAGGGCGGGCATAAGTTTTTTCACTTTGCCCTTGTAGATACTTCCAACTGCAAAAGATACATCTTGATCTTCCTGCTGCAACTCAACTAATTTCTTGTCTTCGAGAACAGCAATAGTAATCTCTTTTTGTTGAACATCTACAACAAGTTCGCTTGTCACAATTGTTCGTTTTTAAATGTTTATTAATAAATTGGTTTTCTGCCTTCCCAACAGAAATAAGGTTCACTCCAGAACCTCTACCTTTTTAATACACAAAGAACAAACTTATACCCGTAATGGTTTACTATAAGTTTGTTCCTGTATATTTTCTCAATAAAGACTACAGGCCTATTTTCTCTTCTTGTGCCTATTCTTTCTTAGTCTTTTTTTCCTCTTGTGTACAGACATTTTATGCCTTTTTCTTTTTTTTCCGCTTGGCATGCTTTAAATCTCCTATTAATTAAGTTAATCTACTTTTAATTCTTTTACCTGAGCTACAAATGTTTTTGACGGTTTGAAAGCTGGTATATTGTGTGCCGGTATAATTATAGTTGTGTTCTTTGAAATATTTCTTGCTGTTTTTTGAGCTCTTCTTTTTACGATAAAGCTTCCGAAACCTCTCAAATATACATTATCATCATTCGCCAATGATTCTTTAACAACATCCATAAAAGTTTCAACGGTATGTAAAACTGATGTCTTGTCAACACCTGTCCGTTTTGCAATCTCGTTTACAATATCTGCTTTAGTCATTTTATTTTAAATTTATTTTATTAATAATTACACCGTTTCTTGTTAGTAAAATTTTGGACTGCAAATATATAGCTTTTTTCTCATCCCTAAAAATAAATATATCTAATTTTTATACAATTCTCCTATTTTTGATAAAAACACAAGTTTGAAACAAAAAAGAGGCTAAGTTGTGTAATAAGTAAATTATGTTTAATTTTGCTTTGCAGCAATCGCTGTAGAATTAAATAAAAAAATAAAGTAGCAGACATGTCAGTTAACAAAGTAATTTTAGTAGGTAATGTGGGCAAAGACCCTGAGATGAAGTATTTTGAAAATGATAACGCAATAGCAAATTTTTCTATTGCAACTAACGAAAGAGGTTTTACTACTTCTAACGGGACACAAATACCCGACAGAACAGAATGGCATAATATCGTTTGCAGAAGAGGCTTAGCACAAATAGCCGAAAGATTTGTAAAAAAAGGCACGTTAGTATATATAGAGGGAAAAATACGCACAAGATCCTATGACGATCAGAGCGGAGTTAAAAGATATATTACTGAGATTGTAGCTGATAGTCTCGAACTACTCAGCCGTAGAGGAGAAGGAGATAATGAAAATACTGGAGTAAAATATGAACCTAAAAATCAAAATAATACTCCAGTTGATTTCAACGATTCTTCAGACGTTGATGATTTACCGTTTTAAATAAAACAATCGCCACTTGGACCCCGACCCTTTATCTTATTTAGCCCTGTCAGACTATGCATTAATATTATTTCTTATAGTTCTAATAATAATTAATGCAATAGTCTCAGGTTCAGTAGTAGCTTTTTTCAGCATAGGTAAGAATTTACCTGATAATCTAGGCATATCAGACGATATGAAGAAGTTTAGGGTACTAAACATTCTCAAAAAGCCCGAAAAGCTTCAGGCATCCTTAATTTTAACTTATCATTTAGTAAATGTAACTGTCACTGCATTAACAATATACTTGTTAAACAAACTACCCTTCTTTTCATCAAACAGTGGCACAACAATCATATTAGAAGTTTTAATTGCCATAAGTATTATATTACTGTTTATTGAGATTCTTCCAAAAAGAGTTGCAACCAAAAACCCATTGCAATATGCAATAAACAACATCTCTATTATTAGAGCAATAAACAAAATAATGAGTCCGTTCTCAGTTATTCTCACACTCAATGGAATACTAAAACAAAACAGATCACAAGAATATAGTATAGATCAATTAAGAGATGAGCTATCCGAAACTGAAGAACTATCGCGTGAACAGGAAAAAGAGATGCTTGAAGGTATAATTCGTTTCAGAGACAAAAACGTTGACGATATAAAAGTATCAAGGAGTGACATGATAGCCATAAACATTCAATCCCCTTTTTCTGAAGTGATTGAGTTTATAGTTGATGCCGGATACTCTCGAATACCTGCATATGATGAAAATCCCGATAACATACAGGGAATTCTTTATGTGAAAGACCTTTTACCACATATCGGAAAATCCCACAATTTCAAATGGCAATCTATTATACGGTCGGCCTACTTTGTGCCTGGCACTAAAAGAATTGACGACCTCTTAGAAGAGTTCAGAACTAACAAAATCCATATGGCAATTGTTGTAGATGAATACGGGGGGACATCAGGACTTATCACAATGGAGGACATACTCGAAGAAATTGTTGGAGATATTAGCGATGAGTATGACGAGGAATTCCCTTTGTATAGTATGGCAGCAGACGGCTCTTTCATTTTTGAGGGAAAAACACCTATCGAAGATTTCATTAAAATTACAAATGTCCCGGAAAAAGACTTCGAACTAATGAACGACGAAGTAGACACACTTGCTGGATTACTTCTGGAGCTCAAAGGAGACTTCCCGAAACGTAAAGAAAGTTTCACATACAAAAAATATAAATTTCAGGCTGAAGAAATGAGTAAAAAGCGAATATTAAAAGTACGTTATTTCCCAATATAATTATGCTTATCAGAAAAGAGAACTTCGGTAATGGCGGGCTGATGGGTATATGGAAAATTGACGAAACATTAGATGAACTTTTAAAGCTTTTTCCTTACGAAATCAGAAAAGAAGCAAAAAATGGTATCGCAGATATAAAATCAAATAGGCGAGCTACCGAGCTGCTATCAACCCGAATAATGCTGCTCGAACTGCTTGGCGAGATTAAAACCATAAATAACCGTGAAGATGGCAAACCATATATCACTGACGGATCTTATAACATTAGCATCTCTCACACTAAAGACTACGCCGCCATACTACTCCACAAAACACAACCTGTTGGAATCGACATAGAAACAATATCAGAAAGAGTAGAAAAGGTTGCCGGCAGATTCATATCAGAAGATGAATACATAGACCCCAGCCAAAAAGTCATACACCAACTTCTGCATTGGTCCACAAAAGAGTGTATGTTCAAACTTATAAACGAATCCGGAATTGACTTCAAACAGCAATTGCATATATTACCCTTCACTCCCAATAAAAAGGGAACAATTGATGCATTTGAAACTAAAACAATTAAGAATAAAAACTTCAAAATAAATTACGAAGTTCATTCCACATACGTACTAACCTGGGTAGTAGACACAAAAAACGCTCCGGATAATCCGAAGCGTTAATAATATTATTATATCTAAGTCTATTACTTAGACACTAAGTGACACACGTTTAAACGACACCACCTCAAGATCTTTATCATTCTCCTTTAAAAACTGCTCAATAGTTTTCTTAGGGTCCTTAACGTAATCTTGCTGTAGTAAAGTAGACTCTTTGTAGAATTTCTGAAGAGAACCTTCTGCAATCCTATCAAGAAGATTTTCAGGTTTACCTGCTTCCCTTGCTTTTTCGCGTGCAATTTCAAGCTCTTTCTCTTTCACATCAGCCGGAATACCTTCAGCTGTAATAGCTATTGGATTCATAGCAGCAATTTGCATAGCCACATCTCTCGCAACCTGCTCGTCAGCAACCTCTTTGTTAAAACCAACAATAGTTGCAAGCTTGTTACCCATGTGAATATAAGAAATAACATATGGAGCTGTAATATGCTCATAAAAACCTACTTCCATTTTCTCTCCTGTTGCAGCCATCTTATCTGTAACTACTTCAGATACGGTGCCATTTGCAACCTTTAGAGCCAATAACTCATCAAGTGTTTCCGGCTTATTTACCATTGCAGCATCAAGAATCTCCTCTGTTAGAGCAATATAATCTTCGTTTTTAGCAACGAAATCTGTCTCACATTGAAGAGCAACAACAGCTGCGTAATTTCCTTCGGTTTTTGCCAGTACACATCCTTCAGATGCTTCACGGTCTTCACGCTTAGCTGCTACAGCTTGTCCTTTCTTACGGATAATCTCCATAGCCTTATCGAAATCTCCGCCTGCCTCGTTAAGTGCATTTTTACAATCCATCATGCCTGCGCCTGTCATTTTGCGCAAGTGCTGGATATCTGCCATTGTTACTGCCATATTCTAATATATCTTTTGTTTAATTATTATTCGTCAACCTCTGCATCTTTCGCAAACTTGCTAACAACAGCTGCTTTCATAGCTTCAGAATCTTCTTTCTTAACACGTTCTTTTTTAGCAGCTTTAGATTTGCGTTCTCTGCGATGAGTAGAGTCATCTGACTGATCTTCTGCTGCTGCAGCATCAGCTTTTTCTATCTTACGCTCTTCAAGACCCTCTTTAACTGCATCACAAAGCACACCCATAATAAGGTCAATAGCCTTTGCTGCATCATCATTTGCCGGGATCACAAAATCCACGTCAGAAGGATCAGAGTTTGTATCAACTATAGCAAAAACGGGAATACCAAGACGTTGAGCCTCTCTAACAGCAATCTGCTCTTTCATTAAATCAACAACAAAAATTGCTGAAGGAAGACGAGTCATATCCTGAATAGAACCCAAGTTTTTCTCAAGCTTAGCACGCTGACGAGTAACCTGTAGTTTCTCTCTCTTAGACAAAGTATCAAAAGTACCATCTTTAATCATTTTATCGATGCTACTCATTTTCTTAACCGCCTTACGGATAGTAGGGAAGTTTGTAAGCATACCTCCTGGCCAACGCTCAATCACAAATGGCATATTTATGCTCTGTGCTCTTGTTTCTATAACAGGTTTTGCCTGTTTCTTAGTAGCAACAAAAAGTATCTTCTTACCAGATTTAGCCATCTGCCTCATTGCTGCAGCTGCTTCTTCGGTCTTTGCGATAGTTTTGTAAAGATCGATAATATGAATACCGTTACGCTCCATAAAAATATAAGGAGCCATTGCGGGATTCCATTTTCTTTTTAAGTGGCCGAAATGCGCTCCGGCTTCGAGAAGTTGGTCAAATTCTAATTTTGCCATGTTTTGTTTTTAATTATTTGTTTACATTCTTTTTCGTTAGTCGAACCGTGAGGTAGATTAAAAATAACATCCTCACAGTTTAGATACTAAACATTTTAGCCGACACTGCGGCTTATATATAATAAACCGGTATAAAACCGGTTCATATAATTCCTGAAAAACTGATTAACGTTTAGAGAACTGGAATTTCTTCCTTGCGCCCGGTTGTCCCGGCTTTTTACGCTCCACGACACGTGGGTCGCGAGTAATAAAGCCTGCTGCTCTCAATGCAGATTTATCTTCCGGATTTATTTTCACTAAAGCGCGTGCAATTCCTAACCTTACAGCTTCTGATTGTCCTTTATAACCCCCACCATCAAGATTTACACTAATATCATATTTCTCTACTACATCAAGTGTATTCAGAGGTTGTTTTACAATAAACTGAAGTATAGAAGAGGGAAAATAATTCTCCAAATCGCGTTTATTGATGACGATCTTGCCTGTACCTTCAGTTACGTAAACTCTGGCTACTGCTGCTTTGCGCCTTCCTATTGCATTTACTACTTCCATCTTTATTATTTAAGACTGTTTATATCGATTTTCTTTGGTTTTTGTGCCTGATGTGGATGCTCGTTTCCTGCATACACAAACAGATTATTAATTATTGAATCGCCTAATTTATTTTTAGGCAACATACCCTTAACAACTTTTCTAAAAAATCTGTCGGGTCCTTTTGCCAATAGCTCGGCAGGAGTAGTTTCTTTCTGTCCTCCGGGATAACCTGAGTAGCGATAATATTTTCTATCTGTCCACTTATTACCGGTGAGCACAACTTTATCAGCATTAAGTATAATAACATTGTCACCACAATCTACGTGTGGTGTAAAGCTGGCCTTATATTTACCTCTGAGTAGCTTGGCAACTTTTGAGCATAGGCGACCCATTGTCTGACCTGTGGCATCTATTTCCACCCATTCTTTCTGAGCCGTTTCGCTATTTACAGAAATGGTTTTGTAACTTAACGTATCCATTCTTGATGTTTAAATTTTGATTAGTAAATTAATGAAAAGTTGATTATACCTGCTTCCTCTTTTGTCTTGCTAAGGGACATAATAGGCAAATAAAAAGCTATAAATCAAACTCTTAGATGATAAAAACTAATAATCGGACTGCAAAGTTACAATAATCCAATTAATTAGCAAAAACTTTGATGTGTTTTTCTATACAATTAAGAATAAAATATACAGGAAGAATAAAATATCAACAACTTGATAGTTAATTAAACACACCAAAATCGAACAAAGCCCCTACTTCGGTCGTACTAACCCCTTATCAACCCCGTATGCGAACGGAGTTGATACAGGGTTGATTAGGAGTTGATAGGGAGTTAGTAGGGAGTTAGTGTAAACAAAAATCAGTACGATACACACTTAAATTACTTCAAATTATTTAAATTAAGTTCGCCATACACCCTTTCAAGTTCTTTAAGACTCAGCCCTGAGCCATTGAGTGAGACAATGTAGCGATCGGAAACAAGAGTTGTTATTTCAGAATCAACCCTTCCTTCATAAGAGTTCTCCTTAACGGTAGCGCGACTTCCGTTAAATTTAGTAGTTTTACTATAGCCGGTTTCCGTCTCTTCCTCAGTTTCCATGGATAACGTAAGAGCATACATAGCAACCATACTTGCGCCCATTTCACCGGCACCATCCAAAACCGAAACCTCAACACTCTTACCTTCGTCGTTGCTGTAACTTGCTTCACCACCATTCACACCCATCATCTGAGCATCTCCTACGCTAAAACTATTACGTTTCATCCCTGCCAGCATTTCGGGAAACAATGCTTTAATTTCATCGTTTGTACGAGGAGTCTCTGCTATCAACCTATCTTGAACTTTCTCCCAGTCTTTAGCAACATCTGTCGCCTTATTAAGGTTTCTAAGCCCTCCTATTGCTTCAGAAATACCCATAGAACCACTGTCATCACTCTCAGAGGATTTGTTTCCTCCGCATGAAATCAGCATACCGCTAATTATCACACCAATAAAAAATCGTTTTAAATGCATGAAGTTAAGAATTTAATTATTTAACTATCTGTAAAAAAAGTACTTACCTATGTATAATAACATCTATTTACAAATTATGTTTCACAAATCTGCGAAAACATTTACAATATTTATATTCTACACTTTTAACCGCTACGTTCTAAAAAACTATTACCTTTACAAAAGCAAAAAACTCGTTGTAAAGATGCAGAAAAAACAATACTTGTTAATTTTATCTCTATCGTTATTCACTACCATTATGGCACAAGAATACCGATGGAGTGTGGAATTGGACTACTTTTTTGACAATACTGAATATAAGAAATCCTCATTTTTAGACTCAGAAACTATGAATGGAGTCTGGTTAAATCCCGCCGGTGGCATTGTTTGGAACAATAATCACTCTGTAAATGCAGGAGTTAATCTGCTAAAAATACCGGGTACAGATAAAATAGCCGACAATTTAAAGGCAACTTTATACTATCAATACAAAACCGCCAACATCCTTTTCAGAGCCGGTTCATTTCCTAAAAAAGAACTTTTCAACAACTATAATAACTTCTTCTTTAAAGACTCGGTAAATAACTTCATCCCATTAATGGAGGGAGTGTTTATTCAGTTTGGAAAAGGTGGTAACTTTATCAATGGTTGGTTCGACAGAACCGGTTATGCAACAGCTAATAGCAGGGAACACTTTTTTGTTGGGCTGTCGGGGAAAGCATCAAAAGGGCTATTTTACGTCGACTTTCAATCATATATGTATCACCTATCCAACACAAAACCGGCAAGCCCGGACGGAGGCGTTAGCGAGAACCTACAACTGCAAGCTACTTTGGGAATTGATTACAACGATGTAGAGAAATTCGCCGGATTGGTGGCTGCCGGTACACTCATGGGATATGAAAGAGATCGCAGATTTGAAGATAAACTATACAAACCTGTTGGTTTTGTAGCACGTGCCGATGCCGAACTTTGGGGGATTGGTACCAAAAACCTTTTGTACATTGGAGACCGCAGAATGAGACTT
>DATGMV010000156.1:0-3390 GCA_035307185.1 Fermentimonas sp.
TTAATAATTATCTTTATACTTTGTTTTGCAATAAGTCATCATGAAAGAAGAAGGCAAAGGCAATAATTTTCCATTAAATCTCTTCCATCTTCATCAAGAACAAGGTGGTACGCAACGCACTTTAGTAGATGCAGCTGGACAGCTGCTTTACGCTTGGGATGCGGAAGATAGGGAAACGGAGATAGTGTATGATGCATTAAGGAGACCATTAAAGAAAATTACAGATACCAAAGAATTGGAAGTATATGTATATGGAGAGGGTCTGATAAATGCAAAAGCAAAGAATTTACGAGAACAGCTTTACCAAAACTACGGTAGCAGTGGTATGCAACAAGTAAATGCTTATGATTTTAAAGGAAATCCATTAGAAACGGAACAGCAACTATTAGAAGATGCTACAATCAGCGATGCGGATTGGAGTATGAGTCCGCCCTTAAGTACAGAAGTATTTATTACAACCATAACTTATGATGCCTTAAACAGGCCAATAACCAGTACAGACTCAGGTGGAAATGTACAAAGTTTTAGCTATGATGAAGGGGGTTTGCTAAAAACTGTCAAGCTGGGCAGTGTTAATTATGTCAACGATATTCATTACAATGCGCAAGGGCAAAGAAAGGCTATTTGGTATGGCAATGGCACGAAAACAAGTTATAGTTATGATGCATTTACATTTAGGTTAAGAAGATTTTTGACTGTAAATCTGAATAATAATGAGATTTTACAAGATTTAAATTATTGGTATGACCCTGTTGGCAATATCACTGAGATACAAGATGCAGCCCAGCAGACTTTGTTTTTCAACAACAGCGTGGTCAATCCAACTCAAAAGTTTGTGTATGATGCCATATATAGATTATCAGAAGCAAAAGGTCGGGAACTTATAGGCACAAACTTTGGAAGTGAAGATAATTGGAATGATGCCGCTTGGCAGACTAGCCATAAAGGCGACGGCAGTGCGGTGCAGAATTACACCCAAAAATACAGTTATGATGAAGTGGGGAATATTCTGGAGCTGCAACATATTGCAGGTTCCGGGAGTTATACAAGAACCTATGAAATAAATACAAATAGCAATGGGCTTTTGAGCACGGAAGTAGGGAGCAATACTTATGCTTATAGTCATGATGAAAGAGGCAACATGACAAAAATGCCGCATCTGGACAGCATGGCTTGGAATACACAAAATGAGTTGAAATCGATATTAAAAGGAAACGAGCCAACTTATTATCAATACAGTGGAGGAGAACGGGTTCGAAAATTCACGGATAAAGGGATTATAAAAGAAGAGCGAATTTATTTGGGCAGTTATGAGATTTACCGCAAATATGTGAACAATGTACTAGACATAGAACGGACAACTGTGCATGTGAGCGATGATACTGGAAGGATTGCCATGTTGGAAGCAAGGACAGTAGGCACAGACCCAAGTCTGACATTTTTGCAGCGTTATATCTACAGTAACCATTTGCAAAGTGCAAGTTTAGAGTTGGATGAAGATGGTGCTATTATAAGTTATGAAGAATATCATCCTTATGGGACGACTTCTTATCAAGCAAACAATACAAACATCAATTCTTTAGCCAAAAGATATAGATACACTGGAAAAGAACGAGATGAGGAGAGTGGATTGTATTATCATGGGGCGAGGTATTACATACCGTGGTTGGCGAGATGGACAGCGGTGGATCCTTTGGAGAGTAAGTATGCTGGGATGAGTCCGTATAATTATGGGTTTAATAATCCGGTTGTCTTTAATGACCCAAGTGGAAATAGTCCTGATTTACCTGAAACATCAAAAAGCGAATACGGTGAAAAACAAGTTTATATTCACAAAGGAAGTTATGTTGATGATGGCTTTGGAGGGGTAACCAGAGATAAGAAAAAAGTAACACCCAGTGGTATTGCTGTCTCCAAAGGTATGTCTGAATTAGATTTATATCGTTTTGCTATTGATAGGGTTTTAAATCCGGGTGAAAGAACAATAAAAAATGATAGATATTTAGACGAAAGATATTTTGCGATTGAGGACAAAGTTAAAGGATTTATTAATTTAAGATTGTTGATTGGTTCAATGCCTGACACAAAAGAATACCGTAAACAGACCGCAGAATTTAAGGAAAAAATTTTATTATCAATACTTTCTAATGACAAGGATGCACAAGGGAACTTAGCTCAAATTAAACGAAGTATTTCATTTGGTGGTAGGCATAACTTTGCTTACGAGGGTGGGAAGTTGTTGGCCATGGGTTTGGCAACAGGTATTGCAAAAGCAACTGCAAGAGAGATGGCAGGAAATCTGTTTTCTAATATCTTAAAAGAAGAAACAACATCGCAAACAAACAGGTATGTTAAACTTCTTACAGAATTTGGTGAATATGATGCGACTAAGATATTATATAGAGGTATAAGTGGTTCCGAGAAAGCTGGCGCACAAATATTCTTTACCGATAATTCTGCTGCTGCAGCTACTTATGTGAAAAATGGTGGACAAATTGTTGAGACAAGAGTTTCGCAATTTGGGTTAAAAAAGTTAGAATTAGATGGTAAACTAGAGGTTTTACAAGATTTACATAAAGGTGTAAGACATACCTCATACAAATTTCAAGGAGCAGAATTAAGAGAAGCTTTGATGAGAATTACAAACCCTTCTAAAAAATAAAATGAATATGTTATACTGTTGTGATAAATTTCAATGGGATTGCGAAGTCAATCACGTTTGTAGTACAAATATCAGAATTATCAAAATAGATCCGAAATACGGTATTAAATCCAAAAGCCCGTATAGATTCTTTATTACTGCTGGTTATGAAAGAGGTCAAAAGAATGCAGCGAGAAGAATGATTACTTATTGTCCTTATTGCGGTACAAATCTTTATAGCTTTTATCGGTCAGATGAGTACGTCAATGAAACTGATGATAGTTTTTATTCAATTGATTAAGATATAGAGCACCAGTTTTTTGCCAAACTATATCCTGATTTGTCTATATTTGTTATGACATATTATATCAACCCGAAATGATTGAACTTGAAAATCCTATATTTGCAATGGAGAAATTATTGTTTCATAAAGAAGTTGCATTTGTGGCTTGAATCCAGCAAAACAATCTCTAAATAATGAGCAAGAACCTAATGAATTAAGTACTAAAATTATATCATTTGAAGAGGTAAAAAAGTTTGGTCAAGGTGGAAAAGTATATGGTGTTTCACTTAAATTAATATACACAGCAGATGTAAGTGAATATGAACAATTAGAATGGATACAAAATGTGACAACCTCTTCTCCAAAATCAGTGAATCCAAGTGGTAGACCTTATCTTGATATGGGAGGTAACTCAGAAACCCAGAGATACCCTTTTTATTTTCCAAAAGATGTCTTAGACATTGTC
>DATGMV010000157.1:0-4317 GCA_035307185.1 Fermentimonas sp.
CCACTGCATCCAATAACGCGCACCCTCTGTATATCTTGGATATCCGCTTATCTCAGGAGAATATTTTATTAAAGATCGGAGTTCGTTTTTAGAAGTGTCAACCGAAGAATAGGGCATTCTGGCTATATTTCCCATACCTCCTCCTATCTTTACTGCATCAGCAGTAACTATTCTTCCAGATCTTTTGCTCTTATTAGTAAGTGTTATTTTATTAATTGAATCGGGTTCAAAATCAAAATAACCAAGAAAAATCCATGTGCTACCACCCATCTGCTGATTAACCATGAAATCTGTTTTACCGCCCGAATGATAAACACTATACAAAGCGTCGTCACTACTGTTTTTCAAAGATTGATAAGATATATAAACTCCATAATTTCCTTTCTCTGGAATCTCTGCGATCCACTCTGCAATACTCTCACTACCTTTGGATAAAGACTTAATTTGCCTTGCTTTGCCCATCCTGAAAGGATTTTCACCTTCGGTGTAAAACTCTTTCAGGTCTGCAAATCCGATTGAATCGCTATCATGCCACAGTTCTTTTCCGTTAACTTCTCCGTAAATCCCTCTGCCGTTGCCATCTCCATCAATAATAATTTCTGTGTTATTGTAGTCGCGCTCTCTCGGGAGAAGTATATTTGCTCCCGCATTCTCAAGCATAGAAAGCAGAAACGGTACCACATAACTCTGTGTATAAAGATCTTCCACCGTCTGGAATATTCGTGCTCTTTGCCATTCCCAACGACCCAGTTTCTGTTCATAATACCATCCGTGGCTTTGCCAAAGTGCAATGTGATTGTTTTGTAATCCATACTTAAAAGACTCAACAGGTCTTGAGATATTTCTTACCAATGGAGTTTTTACTTTATGAGAAATTATACGATTCTTATCTATCTGTTTGTCACGATAGAAATTTGGTATAAGATGACTGATTTCCTTACCATCTGAGAAAACACTTATAAGATATCTCCTCTGTTCAATAGGCAAATAATAACGTACACTGTCATAAACCAATCTGACAGTATGTTCTCTCATTGGGAGATAAGACAAGGTTAGATTTGTGTGAAACTCTATGATCTTTTTACGATCGTTTACCCAAATGCTGTCCACATTCACCTTTCCCGGGCGCATTATTGCCTCCCGGTATATGTTTGTCAGTGAGTTGTTTAGGTTGTGTTTTAGTGAATCCTCCTGTATGTCTTTCGAAAACAAAGCTATAGATATGGTTAAAATACATGCAGTTAATATATATCGGATGTTAATTGCAGTCGGCATAATCGACCAGTATGAACACCTCAATAGATTTATATTCAGATTCATCTTTAGCAATACATTTACATTAGCAATACTCCATAGAGAAGCTTTAAATGGTGTAAATGTAATAAAAATAAAGTAAAAAACTACCTGTTTTAAATAGTTCTTTTCTTGTATGACAAAAAGGAGTAATTATAACTATGTTTTTCGTCAGCCTCACAATGGTCGCTTTCTATTAGTTCCCATTTATCAAAATCAATGACCGGAAAAAATGTGTCAGCATCGTCAAAATTATGATGAATGCGTGTTAGATATAATTTGTTGGCAAGGTGTATTGTAGTATTATACAATTGTCCACCTCCAATTATAAAAACTTTATCTTCATCTTTGCAAATTGAAAAAGCTTCTTCTACTGAGCGTACAACAGTGCAACCCTGATAATTTTCTTTATCATCAGATGTAACTACAATATTTGTACGATTAGGAAGTGCACCTTTTGGTAAAGACTCATAAGTTCTTCTTCCCATTATGATAGTATGACCGGTAGTAAGTTTTTTAAAATGCTTCAAGTCGTTAGGAAGATGACATAGTAATCCTCCATCCCTCCCAATTCCGTTATTTTCATCAACTATAACTATAATTGCAATTTCCATTATACTGAGACTTTACCTTTAATATGTGGATGAGGATCATAGTTAATCAACTCAAAATCTTCGAATTTAAATTTGAAAATATCCTTAACATCCGGATTTATTTTCATTTCAGGCAGGACACGTGGCTCACGTGAGAGTTGCAGATTAACTTGCTCAAGATGATTTAAATATATATGTGCATCGCCAAAGGTGTGTACAAAATCACCTTCCTGAAGTCCTGTTACCTGTGCCATCATTTTAAGAAGTAGTGCATATGAAGCAATATTAAACGGAACACCAAGAAATATATCGGCACTACGCTGATAGAGCTGTAAGCTCAGCTTACCATCTGCAACATAAAACTGAAAAAATGCATGACAGGGTGGGAGGTTCATATTTGGTAGATCAGCCACATTCCATGAACTTACAATCATACGGCGCGAATCGGGATTATTCTTAATCGTTTCCACAACTTGCGAAATCTGATCAATAAAACCACCATTGTAATCGGGCCACGATCGCCACTGATAACCGTATATATGACCTAAGTCACCATCTTCATCAGCCCACTCATTCCATATTCTTACTCCGTTATCATTCAGATATTTTATATTAGTATCTCCGTTTAAAAACCAAAGGAGTTCATGTATTATCGATTTTAAGTGAAGTTTCTTTGTTGTAAGCACCGGAAAGCCTTCACTCAAATCGAATCTGCTTTGATGTCCGAAAATGCTTATTGTACCTGTACCTGTACGGTCTTCTTTTCTGACCCCTTCACTAATTGTTCTTTGAAGTAAATCAAGATATTGTTGCATAGTTATTAGCTTTTAGCAAAACCATTAATCATTATATTGGCAAAAATAGCTGTTTTTTTGCTCATAACAAGTCAATGTTGAAAAGTAATTATTGTGGGGTTTTCTACCTCAAAGCAATCTTTTTACTTGAACGAATATCATCCAAATTTGTTAAATATAATATATTTGAGAAAGTTTTACCTATTTGATTTACAACTTATAAATAAAAAAATCATGGATATTTCCGAATTATTAAACAGTCCAATTGGACAGTCTATTATCCAAAATGTATCAGGTCGTTTGGGCATGAATGAAAAAGATGCATCAGGTGCTGTTAAAGCTGCTATACCAACAATTTTAGCAGGAATGACTCGTAACTCACAGTCGAAAGTGGGAGCTGAAAGTCTCAATAAAGCAATTGAGTCTAAACATGACGGTTCGTTACTTGATAATTTATCCGGAATGCTGCAAGGACATACTCAAGAGCTGCAAAAAGATGGTGATGGAATATTGGGGCATATCTTTGGAAATAAGAGAGGAGTAGTTGAACAGAATTTAGCACAAAAAACCGGTGTTAGCAATGATAAAATGTCATCCCTGCTTTCAACTTTAGCACCAATTGTAATGGCATACTTGAGTAAAGAAAAGCAACAGACAAATACTGATGCAGGAGGTCTAAACTCTCTCTTAAGCGGCTTGGTGAGTGGTGCTCAGCATAGCAGATCGGGAGGAGGAGTAATGGATATGATAAGTGGAGTATTAGATAGAGACGGCGACGGTAATGTTATGGATGATTTAATCGATATGTTCGGGAAGAAAAGATAATAGATTTGAGAGGCTACTACATATTAATTATATAAACTTTAATATGTAGTAGCTTTTATTATTGAAACTATTCTTCAAAAATATTGTTTTAAATTAAACGAAATGCGATTTTGGTGGTCATACCTTCAAATATCAAAATATTAATCATTACAATTATGAGAAAAAAAGTATATTCTACTCTCCTTATTGGTTTCCTACTTGTAGGTTCTGCATTTGTATTAACATCATGTAGTGAAAAAAGCGACGACTTTGTAGAAACTGCATGGAATATTGAAAATTTCACCGTAAATGCTACCCAATGGACGTGGAATTCAGATTTTAACAGATGGGAAGCCATTAGGCCATTAGAGTATATAGATGATTTTATATATGAAAATGGAGCTGTTATCGGTTTTGTCTTTTTGGGAACCCAGAATGTGAATGAGGTTCAAACGCCATTACCATATATCAAAAGTTATTTAGTTGAGGGAGAAGATGGTGGACTTATAGATTTTACTGAAACAATTGGTTTTGAGTATAGCATGGTCACAAATCGGGTTACATTTTACATCGAACCATCTGATGGCTTTGAAGATAATGATGCCAGGCAAAACTATAATTTCAGGATAGTAATGATTTGGTAACAATAAATTCATATAAACAGATGCAAAGCATCTGCAACAATAAATGAGCTACCGCCGATAAAGATTAAATCATCTTCGTCGGCGTTTGTTTTAGCCGCCTCAACAGCTTCGCAAACTGATGAATAAATATTGCCGTTCAAATTATATGTCGAAGCCTTCTGTTGCAGCACTGTTTCATCCAAAGCCCTT
>DATGMV010000158.1:0-7181 GCA_035307185.1 Fermentimonas sp.
ATTCGAGATCGATACGGACGAAGATCGGCTTGCCCAGTTAAATGAGGCTTTGGATCAACTAGGACCGATATGTCAACAGATGCTAAAGTTGTTTTACTACAAGGGGTTGAAGCTGGAAGCAATACAACATCAGATGGCCTATGAGTCTAAAGACACAGTTAAAAGTCAGAAATCAAGATGTTTAAAACAGTTGAAAAAATTAATTCAATCAGATGGAAACAGATAAGTATCTATTAATTGAAGCTTACTTTACAGGTGAGCTCACAGCCAACCAAAACAAACAATTGGAATGGCTACTACAGAATGATGCTGAATTCACAGAAGCGTTTCACTTTGAAAAAGAGGTTCGCGACACCATTGTATACAAAGAACGGCAGAAGATAAAAGAACGCCTACGTGCATTGGATATTCAGGAAGCTAAACCTATTAGAAACATTTCTCCATGGTGGTATGCAGCTGCATCAGTGTTGTTACTGATTATTGCCACATGGGTGTTTTGGGGCACACCAAATAGTTCATCTACGAATGAGCTATTTACCCAATATATGGAGCCCTATCCCAACGTAATTACGCCAAAGGTACGTGGAGATGTGACAACCGAGCACAGGATGCAGGAGGCGATGGCGCTATACGACAGGCAGGAGTATGATAAAGCGGCCAATCTAATGGTAGCTGTGTATACTGATGAGCCAAGCGATCCAGTTGCTTTCTACTTAGCTATCAGTTACCTGATGATGAACAAGCCGAGTGAGGCAATTAGACTTTTTAACGAAAGGACTTGGAGAGTTGGAAGTGTATTCTCACCCACCGTTATCCATTGGTATGTTGGAATGGCTTATCTGCATCAAGGCGAACGAGAGAAAGCTTTGCAACGTTTTCAACTTGTAGCAGATTCGGGTGACAGCCTATCAGGTGAAGCCAGTAAATTGATTGAATCACTAAAATAACTGTATATTATCGTGGTATTTCTCTTCGTTTTTTCCTACGTGAAAATAAAACTATAGATACCACAATCACAAAAATGCCTAACAATAACAGATAGCTTGAATTAAAGATTGTTTTGGTAAGAGGTTCAGTATTGCCATTGACAACAAACCCTGCCCAAAAGAAGGGATGGCTTTTCATAGGGTTGTTGACCAGAAAGTGTTGCTTAGCAATAGCAAGTGCTTCTTCTTTAGAGTACCCTTTTTTCAAATGTTTATAAAATGAGAGCATGATCTCTGCCGTCTCTTCATCGGGCACCTCCCATAGACTGTATACTGAAGAACGCACACCCGCATATGTCAACGCCCGGGATAAGCTCATAAGTCCCTCCCCATTTTCCAGTTCCCCCACACCTGTATTGCAAGCACTCATAACTACCAAATCCGCAGGGAAATGCATTCCATAGAGCTCATGACAATATAATGGCTCTCCATCTTGAAAGACTAAGCTGGAATTAAGGTGGTTGCTCTCATCAAGTAAGGCATGCATGGCAAGATGGTATATACGATAATCTGTAGCCCGCTGTAAAAATCCAAATTTGGTAGCCTCTTCACCTTGGTAAAAATTGCCTTCAAAATACTTTGTTAGCTCTGCTGCTTCGCGTGTAGCTCCTGCGATATCATAGAGGCGACTCCTGCTCGGGGGATAATCTTCTGCGAAGGAGTTCATATAAGAATTGGAATATTTAGGTGCAAATGCAGCGAGATAGCGTTGCTTATTACCGTTAGTCGTCGAGACCTGTTTAAGTAGCCATAGATTCAGTCCATAGGAGTAACTAATAGGGAAGTTGGTGACCAATGGCCGGTGTTGCCCATTAGGTACCAAGGTTTCAAAAGGGATATAGCTAAGCTTGTCTACTGGGATCACTATAAGCTTCTGTACCTTTTCCAGAGGGACATCCAAAGGATCTATCAGGTAACTGTATAAAGTTTGTGCCAGCTCGAAATGATTCCCTTCTATGTTTCTAATGGATAAATGGTACTCATCAACCAAACTAAGCAGATCTTTCTTGTTTCCCAACACTGCAAAAGAGATACTATCTTTGTTAATTAAGTATGCGTATATGCTCTCTTCGGCTGACACATATCGGATAATAAATTCCCCTACTTTTAGTCGCGACTGCACTTCATTTATCTCAAAGCGAGAGTCAAAAAAAGTGAGATAATTAGCATCTAAAGCTGTTATACTTGCCTCTACCTCCTTCAATCTAACTTGAAGCGCATCATAATATTCACTACCTAACTCGTCTTTCTGATTATAGCTTGCAATTTTTGCCAGAAGCATATTTCGCAACGTAAATAAGCTGTCGGGGACATGTAGGAAACGGAAATGTTTAGCTTCGAACTCCTTTGCCAAGTGTTGTGAATGGTTGTTCTCCATTAAGTCTATTAAGCTGGTCGCATCAGCTTCTCCCAGCTCTAAATGTAGCGACAACAATCCCTCATTAATAGCTGCGTTAGTTCTGTTCAACGACGGGTTATAGGCACCTTTTTGGTAATAGACTTGAAAAAGATTGGCAGTCAGATCGTAGAAATGATACGACAAGCGGGCATGCTCTCGGTTGTGGCTCTTTTGGTATTCATCTCTGTAAATACCTGCCACCTGCTTCATAGCATTGATGTAATAAATATCATTCCTTTCTGCAAAATCATTAATACTTACTAATGTTGGATCGTCGACAGGATGATCGAGCAATATAGACATACTCTTCAGAACCAGTTCCTCGGCTTCCGAAAACCGTCCGGCCTTTTGCAGCATACTTCCTTTTTTGAGGTAAAGATTAAGCAAATTGAACTCTCTAATATCCATCTCATGCCCAATCTGTATGGCTTGGTCCAAATGACTGAAGGCCTCCTCTTCGTTCTGTTCCGCATCGAGGAAGTAACTTACTAATTGGGAGTGGAAAATCATCTTATTATAACGATCCCCCAACCTTATGCTTTCTCTCATACCCAGATCCAGCAAACGTTTCTTCTCCTTTCGTTCTTGTTGATCTTCATAATTCACGAGTGGAGCAGCAGCGTGACTTATTGAAGTGAGCAGATAGGCGGAATAACGTTGTTGCTCTTTTCTGTTCATTTTTGCAAATTTTGCACGCAGGCTGTCCAGATGTGTGAGTCCGCCCTCCTTATCACTCACTAAGTCGGTATATAAAATATTCAACCTGTGCTTCTCCACCTGATAAAAGGCTTGAGAGTGTTGTTCCATCTCAACCTCTTTCCTTTTCTTCATGAAACTATCATCGGTAAGCCATTGATCGAAATTCGTGTTAATAGCAGTAATCAGATCACCTGCCGCCTCCTTGTCTCCGTATTGCAGGTAGAGTCGCAATAGATTACCATAGACCGAGATAAGATAACTTTTATCAACATCCTCAATAGATTCCCACATCTCCTTGGCTTTCAAGTAGCTCTCCTTCCGTTTTGTAAAGAAGCCGGTATGCGCATGCACCACTCCTATATTGTTGTAGGTGAGTGCAATATCGTTGCGTACATCAATTTCGCCTCTCTTTTGTATGGTTTTATATAGCTCTATAGATTGGTTGTAATAGTTCAGTGCCTGTAAATAATTTTCACATTTATCATATATGTATCCAATGCTATAAATCAAATCGGTTTCTGCTTTGGGAGGTAAATATCTACTGAATATGGTTTCGCATGCAAGTGCAACAGCAAGAGCTTCCTGCCACTCTCTTTTACTTCCCAAGTCAAGATATTGAGACTTATACTCATCATAGAGTGTTACAAGCAGACTGTCATTGGGGAGATCTGATATAGGCAAAGTTTTACGAACACTATCAATATTTATCCTCATTAATGCTTCGTAATCCTCTCTGTTTTTGTTACTATTAGATAACTCTTTTTGATCCTGACTATATGCTCCGGAAAATTGAAGAATAACAAAAATCAAGATCAATGAAATTTTGATATGTAGATTGTCAGCAGGAATCTTCATCATTTAAATATCGTATAGATGGATTATTTGAATGAATCTTAGTAACACCTCCACTATAAAGATTGTTTGAATAATATGATCCTGTTAAATAGAAAACAGCATTAAATTCAATAAAAACATAACATTAATCACAATAAATGCCTGATTAAATGGAACTAATGTCAATATTTAAAAAATAAGAAATGAATAAGAAGGACTTAAGTCAAAAAATGTCAATTCTAATGTAAAGAAATTATATCTTTTCAGTAATAGTTAAACATAATAAAAAAGTCTTGCTTTTTTAGCAAGACTCTGAATATTTATTTGTGGTCCCAACTGGGCTTGAACCAGTGACTCCCTGATTATGAGTCAGGTGCTCTAACCAACTGAGCTATGGGACCTAAAGCGGGTGCAATATTACTACTTTTTCATTAAATATCCAAACATTGAGTTACATTTATTTTCTTTAAATATTATTTAATCCGCACCTTCTGATGTATATTTGCCTACTATTAAATAAGTTATTAAAGTAGATAAAAGAATTCTTATGTTTAAAAAGTTAGTTGCCATTGAGCCTGTAAGTTTAGTGTCTTCGGCAGAGGAGAAGTTAATTTCATTTGCGGAAGATGTTGTTATGTATTTAGATATTCCGGAAGATGATGAGGAAATAGCTAATCGTATTGGCGATGCTGATGCAGTTTTACTAAGCTACACATCACAACTCACTAAGGCAGCGATGGAACAGTGTCCCAATCTGAAATATATTGGAATGTGCAACTCTCTATACTCTCCAGAGAGTGCCAACGTTGATATAAACTACGCTAATAGTAGAGGTATTACTGTAACAGGTATTCGTGACTATGGCGATGAAGGAGTTGTGGAGTATGTAATAAGTGAGCTAGTGCGTTGCTTACATGGCTTCGACCAAGAGCCTTGGGATGGAGTAGCAAGAGAGATAACCGGTTTAAAAGCAGGTATTGTAGGACTTGGTAAATCTGGAGGTATGATAGCGGATGCACTTCATTTCTTTGGTGCAGATATTAGTTATTTTGCCAGAAGCGAAAAAGAGGATGCTAAAGCAAAAGGTTATCGCTTCTTACCACTCGACGACTTGCTCGCCGAATGTGAAGTTATATGCTGCTGTCTTAACAGAAATACAGTGCTTATTCATAAAGAGCAGTTTGATAAAATGGGAGAAAGAAAGATTCTGTTCAATACCGGCCTCTCACCTGCATGGGATGAAGAGCCATTTTTAAAATGGCTTGAAGGAGATAATCTTTGTTACTGCGATACCGTTGGAGCTTTGGGAGGAGAGCATCTTTTAGATCACCCAAACGTAAGGTGCATGGAAGTATCCACTGGTAGAACAAGACAAGCTTTTGATCGCCTGAGTGAAAAAGTGCTTAACAATTTATCGGAGTTTACAGGCATAAACGTCTGATGCAATTTCAGGACAAAACACAAACAAGTCACGTTTGGTATTCCCTTATGTTTTCCTTATGTTTTCCTTATAGATAGCTTATGATAATATAAGCTATCTATAAGGGGATAATAAGGCATATTAAAGGAAAATACGACATAAACAAAATTATCAAACATAAGAGGTTCGGTAAGACTATGTAATCTATTCCATTTTTTGTATTTTTGCACTCTGTAAAAAAAACAGAAATGATTCTGTTTCAAACTTTTTGATTCTTTCAGATGGAAATTGCAAGTAAATATAATCCTGCAGAAGTAGAGGATAAATGGTATAAATATTGGATGGACAATAACCTGTTTCATTCAAAACCCGATGATCGTGAACCCTATACAATTGTTATACCACCACCAAACGTTACCGGTGTGCTGCATATGGGGCATATGCTTAATAATACAATACAAGATGTATTAGTGCGTCGTGCGCGTATGCAGGGAAAGAATGCATGCTGGGTACCGGGTACCGATCATGCCTCTATTGCAACTGAAGCTAAGGTTGTTGACAGACTTGCGTCTCAGGGAATTAAAAAGAATGATCTTACAAGGGAGGAGTTTCTTAAACATGCGTGGGACTGGACTCATGAGCATGGTGGAATAATTTTGGAGCAGTTGAAGAAACTTGGTGCATCATGCGATTGGGAGCGCACAGCTTTCACTATGGATGAAGTGCGTTCTGAAAGCGTACTTAAGGTGTTCTGCGATCTTTATGAGAAAGGGCTCATATACCGTGGAGTACGTATGGTAAATTGGGACCCAAAAGCACTTACAGCTCTTTCCGATGAGGAGGTGATACACAAGGAAGTAAACGGTAAACTATATTATCTAAGATATAAGATTGAAGGTGATGTAGATGGTAAATATGCTGTAGTTGCAACAACCCGTCCGGAGACTATTATGGGTGATACTGCAATGTGTATTAACCCAAATGATCCTAAGAATGCTCACCTTAAAGGCAAAAAGGTTATTGTTCCTTTGGTAAACAGGTCTATACCGGTTATTGAAGATGACTACGTAGATGTTGAGTTTGGTACAGGTTGCCTAAAGGTTACTCCCGCACATGATGTGAACGATTATATGTTGGGTGAAAAATATAATCTGCCGTCTATAGATATTTTTAATTCTGATGGTACTCTTAATGAGAATGGTATACAATATGCCGGAATGGATAGATTTGATGTCCGCAAACAGATAGAGAAAGATCTTGAAGAGGCGGGTTTATTGGAAAAGACCGAACCTTATACCAATAAGGTGGGTTTTTCTGAGCGTACAAATGAGGCTATTGAACCAAAGCTTTCCATGCAGTGGTTCTTAAAAATGGAGGATCTTGCAAAACCTGCTTCAACAGCTGTTGAGGATGATACTATCAAATTTTTTCCGGAGAAGTATAAGAACACTTATCGCCACTGGATGGAAAATATTAAAGATTGGTGTATTAGTCGCCAGCTTTGGTGGGGGCACCAGATTCCGGCATACTTCCTACCTCAAGGTGGATATGTAGTGGCTTTGAGCAAAGAGGAGGCTTTTGAAAAAGCGAAACAACAGGTTGATTATGAAATCACTATTGACGATCTGAAGCAGGATGAGGATGTATTAGATACATGGTTCTCTTCATGGCTATGGCCAATATCAGTTTTTGACGGTATTAACAGTCCCGATAATGAAGATATAAACTACTATTACCCCACGAGCGACTTAGTTACTGGTCCCGATATTATTTTCTTTTGGGTAGCAAGGATGATTATGTCGGGTTACGAATATAGAAATAAACATTGTTTCAATAATGTTTA
>DATGMV010000159.1:0-12770 GCA_035307185.1 Fermentimonas sp.
AAGATTAGACCTAACGATCAGCTTTATAAAATGGTTGAGGCAAATCGTAGAGGTACAGCTCATGAAAGATGATTCTTATGTGAAACAATTTTATTACAAGTAATCATTAACTCAATCTGACTTTTCTTTTTTTTGACGACAAAACATCATTAATACAGAAAAATTAAAACGACTTGTTTAGTACTATTAGTAGTCTGGCAAAAGGTTAGGGTTATCCTTAAACCATCCCGAATACATAAGATAGTTATTTGCAATTTTTTGATTCATCTCTTTCGATTGAGACGGGTCCACTTTCTTTACGAATTTAGCCGGCACTCCGGCATAGATGCTGCCCGGCTCAACTATTGTTCCACTAAGTACTACTGCTCCCGCAGCAATTATGGCCCCTTCGCCAACTACTGCATGATCGAGCACTATTGCTCCCATGCCTATTAGTGCGCCATCTTTAATTTCAGCACCATGAATTACTACGTTGTGACCAATTGATACATCATTGCCGATTATGGAAACAGATTTTTGATATAGAGTATGTATTACAGTGCCATCCTGAACATTAACACGATCGCCAATTCTTATTGAGTTTACATCACCACGTAACACGGCATTAAACCATATGCTACAGTCTTTACCTATTATTACATCGCCTATTACAGTGGCATTTTCTGCAAGATAGCAGTTGTCTCCTATTTCAGGGGTGAAGCCACGTACTGATTTTATAAGTGCCATAGTTTTAAAGTAAAAAGTCGGGTATGTTTAAATAAAACTAATACACCGACTTTAAAATATTTTCTAATATGAATTAAATTGGGGCTGTTTTGTTTTTTAACCAAGCTTTCTCTTCTTTATTGAGATGCCCCTTGAGCCTATCATATACTATTTGATGGTAGTTGTTGAGCCATTTGACCTCTTTTTTGGTAAGCATCTTTTTCTTTATCGGTTTTGTGTCAATAGGACAAAGGGTTATGGTCTCAAAATTAAAGAATGTTCCAAATTCTTCGGTCTTCTTAAATTCCTGAGTAACGATAAGGTTCTCTATTCTTATTCCATAATGATTGGCTCTATATACACCAGGTTCATTTGATGTTACCATTCCAATTTGCAATTTGGTTGGATTCTCTTCAAGACGGATGTTTTGCGGACCTTCATGAACATTAAGGAAATGACCTATACCATGCCCTGTTCCGTGCCAATATGTGAGGCAATTATCCCATAGAGCTTTTCTTGCAAATGCATCAAGTTGCGATCCTCGTGTCCCTTCAGGATAAATCAATGTTGCTATTGCAATATGACCTTTCAGAACATTTGTATAATCCTTCTTCATCTGTTTAGTGAGTTTACCCACTGAAACGGTTCTTGTAATATCGGTAGTTCCATCTTTAAATTGTGCTCCTGAGTCTATCAACAAAAGTCCTTCCGGTTCAACTTTTAAGCATGTTTCCTGAATTGCATGATAATGAACAATTGCACCGTTCCCTTTGTAGCCTGCAATAGTGGCGAAGCTCTCACCCACAAATAAATCTTGTTGAGATCTGAACTCAAGTAGTTTCTCTTCTACCGTAACCTCTGTAACTTCACCTGCCGGAACTGCTTCTTCAAGCCACATGTAGAATTTTACGAGTGCAACACCATCTTTTATCATTGCATTACGGAATCCCTTAAGCTCTGTTTCATTTTTAACACTCTTCATAAGGTCAACCGGTGAGGGTATGTCTATTATTTCACAGTTTGAAGGAATTGTTTGCAATAGTTTCCAGTTTATCTTATTACCAGTTACGCATACTTTGTGTCCTTCGGGAAATAAACTAACATATTCAAATATTTCATTGTAATCTGTAACTTTAATCCCTGACTCTTTGTATGAATATGCAACTTCGTCGCTTATCTTTTCGAGATCAATAAATAGTACGGTCTCTTTTTTCGAAACATATGCATATGCAACAGCTACAGGATTATAATCTACATCGTTACCCCTTAAATTGAATGTCCATGCAACAGCGTCAAGCGTGACAATTAAAATTCCATCGGCATCAATTTTTGCCAACTCCCCATTTATTCTGTTAATCTTGCTTTCAACGGTTTCTCCTGCAATTTCAACCGGTAAAGTGTATGCTTTATTTTTTGGTATCTCCGGTCTGTCTTTTCTAATAACAGTAAATGGGTCAAATGAGGTATCTAATTTTATATTCTTATTTTCAAGTTTATCCTTCAAGGTTTTAGCGTCAGGAGAAGCGTATACTAATCCGTCAATACCCACTGTACCACCATTGCCTACTTGCTCTATTATCCAGTTAGTCATGTCAGGAGTCTCCGATTGTCCCATTTTGAACAGGTCGAATCCGGTGCCTTCAAGTTCTTCAGCTGCCTGTATAAAATACCTTGAATCGGTCCATACGCCAGCGTTATCTTTTGTTACGACAGCTGTACCGGCAGAACCGGAAAAACCGCTTATCCATTTTCTGGATTCCCAAAACTTTGGCGGATACTCACTGAGATGAGCATCTGTGCTTGGGATAATAAATGCGTCAAGGTTATTTTCCTCCATAAATTGTCGCATCGCTGTAAGTCGTTCGGGGATTTCGCTTTTCTTCATGAATTATAAATGTTTTATAAGTAAGGAGTTGTTTATGTGGTTATTATCATGACAACTCTAATTTTGAAACAACAAATATAATAAATAGTTCTTATATTTGAATCTTAAAACATATTGAATAGATGAAGACTCAGATAAACCTAAGTAAGATGAAATTCCGTGCATTTCACGGTGTCTTACCGCATGAAGGAGTAATTGGTGGCGATTTTGAAGTTAATTTATTGATTGAAGCAGATCTTTCACAGGCATGTGAGTCTGATGATGTTAGGGATACTATAAGCTATGCTGATGTTTATGACATTGTGAAAGAAGAAATGGATATACCCTCTAAGTTATTGGAGCATATAGGTGCTCGAATTTATAATAGATTACTGGATCATTATCAACAGATAACATCACTCGAAGTTAAGGTGTCAAAATTCCATCCACCCCTAAATGGAGAGGTGGAAAAAGCAGAGATAGTGATTACTAAGTGATTATTTACTGGCATCTTTTTCATATCTTTGTACAAATTTTCCAACAAATGAGTGAACGTTTAGATGAAATAACTACAACAAGCACACCCGAAGTAGGTGAAAAGCTAATGTTGCGCACAGAAAATCTTGTTAAGAAATATGGTAAACGTACTGTTGTTAGTCACGTTTCCATAAATGTTAAACAGGGTGAGATTGTTGGATTATTAGGACCAAATGGAGCTGGAAAAACAACAACGTTTTACATGACTGTAGGCTTGATTGTTCCCAATGAAGGAGAGATTTTTATCGGCAGCCATAATATTACAAAGTATCCGGTATATAAGAGAGCACAGAGAGGGATTGGATATTTAGCACAGGAGGCTTCAATTTTCAGGAAGATGAGTGTTGAAGATAATATCAAGTCTGTATTGGAATTTACCGATAAATCACCCAAAGAGCAAGAAGAGAAGTTGGAAAGCTTGATAGATGAATTTGGATTAGAAAAAGTTCGCAAGAATTCAGGAGACCGCCTTTCAGGTGGTGAAAGACGTCGTGCCGAAATTGCTCGCTGTCTTGCTATAGACCCAAAGTTTATTATGTTGGATGAACCGTTTGCAGGTATAGACCCTATTGCAGTACAAGATATACAATCTATTGTTGCTCAGCTTAAATATAAAAATATTGGTATACTTATTACTGACCATAATGTGGATGAAACTTTAAGTATAACCGATAGAGCTTATCTGCTTTTTGAGGGTAAAGTATTATTTCAGGGTACTGCTGAAGAACTTGCCGCAAATCCTGTAGTGAGAGAGAAGTATCTAGGGCGCGACTTTGAGCTTCGTAGACGAACTTTTGATACACCATAATCTTTTTTATGTCGAGATTGTTATCTATTGATTACGGAAAAAAACGTACGGGTATTGCTGTAAGTGATCCACTGCAGATTATTGCCAACGGCTTAACTACTGTAGAGACCACAAATATTTTTAATTTCCTTAAAGATTATCTTGGTAAAGAGGATGTGGAAACTATAATTGTTGGTCTCCCTAAGCAGATGAGTGGAGAACTGTCTGAAAATATGAAACGGATTGAACCGTTTGTGAATCGATTAAAAAAACTATATCCTAATATTAATATAGAATATTATGACGAGCGATTTTCGTCTAAAATGGCTCATCAGGTCATGATTGATGGTGGATTGAAGAAAAAAGATAGACAAAATAAAGAATTAGTTGATGAAATAAGTGCAACCATTATACTCCAGGGGTATATGGAAAGCAAGAGATTTAGATTATGATTTTACCAATTTATATATACGGGCACCCAATACTGAGAAAAGTTACAAAGGATATAGATCCCAATAATTATCCCAAATTGACTGAGTTAATTCATAATATGTTTGAAACAATGTATCAAGCAGAAGGGGTAGGGTTGGCTAGTCCTCAAGTGGGACTTGAGGATAGGATTTTTGTAGTGGATCTATCTCCACTTGCAGATGATGATCATCCGGAATTTAAAGATTTGAAAAAAGTTTTTATAAATGCTCATATTACAGAGCGAGGCGGTGAGATGGCTGTCATGGAAGAGGGATGTTTAAGTATACCAGGAATTCATGAGAAAGTGTCTCGGGAAGATGAGATTAGAATAGAATATCTCGACGAGAATCTGAAACCACAAAATGAAGTTTACAATGGCTACTTAGCTCGAGTTATTCAGCATGAATACGATCATCTCGATGGCATATTGTTTACAGATAAAATTTCACTCCTCCGTAAAAGGATGGTTAAAAGTAAACTAACCAACCTTGAGAAAGGCAAAGTGGATTGTGATTATAGAATTAAAACTGTAAAATAGGGAAAATCCCGGTGTATTAATTACTCCGGGAAACCCATAATTAAACTTGCCGCTTTTTCATCAAGATACCAGCATAAATTATCTGAATCCGGTTGCACAAGAGCTGCCGGATATTTTTTTTCAGATTCTTCCGGGTTTTCAATAATTTCTTTTACTTTTTCTGCCTTATTATCACCTGTAACAAGGAATGCTACATTTTTAGCAGAATTTATTACTTTACCTGTTATGCTTACACGCTTTTGCCCGCTGTCAGGATGTGTTGCTGCAACGCAATTGTAATCACTATTCCATAGTTCGATTTCATGTGGAAAGATTGATGCAGTGTGACCGTCATCACCCATTCCCAATATAACTATATCGAATGTGGGAACATTGTTTCTAACCTCCAGCTCTTTATTTAGCAAATCGGAGTATCGTTTTGCTTCCTCCGTTGGATTGTTCTCGCCCATTATACGAAATATATTTTCCTTTGGGATTTCAATATTATCAAACAGATGATCTTTTGTCATTTTGTAGTTGCTATCACTATCATTAGGGGGCACACAACGCTCATCACCCCAAAAGAATTTAACCTTATTCCAGTTAATCTCCCCAGAGGGTAGAGTAGACCAGTAGTTGAATAGCGACTTGGGTGTTGAGCCTCCCGATAGGGCAACCGTTATGTAATCATTTTCATCGATTATTTCCTTAAACCATTCTGTGAAAGATTCATTAAGGCTTTGTAGTGAATTATATATTTGTATATCCATTTGAATTTCAATTTAGTTACATTAACTTATCTGCTTATATTTCTATAACTCGCAATAAATACCATCTTCAGCAAGATTTTTACAAGGATATCTCCAAGTATTCTCCTTGCCTTCGATAAGATCGTCAGATACATCAGGTCCCCATGAACCCGAAGGATAACCATGTAATGGTGCATCTTTATCATTTTCCCAATAATCAAGAATCGGTTGTACAAATCTCCAAGTTTCTTCGGCGGCTTCGCCTTGCATATAAAGCATATTATCTCCAATCATGCAGTCGAGTATTAAACGCTCATATGCACTTGGTATATAATGATCATTAAGTTCGGAATAGTGAAAATCCATATTTGCAGATCTTACCTCATAACCACTTCCCGGTACTTTCATCCCTGTTTTGAGTAATATGCCTTCATCCGGCTGAATGCGTAAAATAAGCTGATTGTCTAAACTGGTTGATTCATCAAGCTGTTTGAATAATTTTTGTGGAGATGGATTGAAGTGTATTACTACTTCAGAAACATTAGTGGGTAGTCGTTTACCTGTTCTAATATAAAATGGTACCCCTTGCCAACGCCAATTATCAATATAAATTTTCATTGCAGCAAATGTTTCTGTGCGAGAGTTGGGATCCACATTTTTTTCATCTCTGTAGTTATTGTAATGTTTGCCCTTTATATTTGCTTCAGTGTACTGACCTCTTATTACATTATTTCTCAGATCACTTTTACTTAGTGGTCTTAAAGAACGAAAAACTTTCATTTTTTCGTACCTGATATCCTCTGCACTCAGTTTAGCCGGAGGCTCCATAGCCACAAGCGACAAAACCTGTAGCAGATGATTTTGTATCATATCACGCAAAGCACCAGCCTCATCATAGTACCCGCCTCTATCTTCTACACCAATACTTTCAGCTGCTGTAATTTCAACATGCCGTATATAATTTCTATTCCATAGAGGTTCATAAATTCCATTTGCAAATCTCGTAACCATTAAGTTTTGTACAGTTTCTTTGCCCAAGTAATGATCTATGCGATATATCTGATCTTCTTGAAAAAACTCAAGTAGCTGATGATTGAGCTCTATTGCCGACTGTGTGTCATGTCCGAAAGGCTTTTCAATTATTATTCTACGAAAACCTTTTTGTTGCATTGTAAGTCCATGGCCATATAAAAACTTTGGTATAACATTGTATAAAGCAGGCGGAGTTGAAAGGTAGAATATATAATTATGTTCGAGGTTGAATTTTTTATTAAGTTTATCAAGCTTTTCTTTAACCTTCCCATACTCGTCTCCTTTTGAAGTGTCGATACTCAGGTAGAATATCTTAGAAAGAAAATTATTTATTTTGTCATTAGCTGCATCTTTATAGTGAGCAAATTGACGAATTCCCTCCTTCATTTTTTTTCTAAACTTCTCATCGCTAAACTCAGTTCTGCTAACTCCCAAAACTGCATAACCTTCGGGCAGGGAGTCATTCATAAAGAGATCAAATACAGCCGGAATGAGTTTACGATAGGTAAGGTCGCCTGATGCTCCAAATATCACCAGCGCCTGGTTTGTTTTTTTCTTCATTACTTTAATAAATCTACTTTTGAACTATATGATGAACAAATATAATTCTAAAAAGTTGCACTTGCGCTATCTTATAGATAACGAAGTAGAAAAATTGGTAGCAATAAAAAAAGTGAAAATCTATTAGTTCTTTGATAATAAGATAATTTATGCTATCTTTGCCGCTCGAAAAAATCGAACTATTATTTTAAATATTAACAATTAATTGAGTATGAATAATTACGAAACCGTTTTCATTTTAACTCCCGTTTTGTCTGACGTTCAGATGAAGGAGACGGTCGAAAAATTCAAAAACCTCCTGAAAGATCAGGGTGCTGAAATTGTGAATGAAGAGGATTGGGGTCTGCGTAAGCTTGCTTATAACATAGACAAAAAAACAACCGGATTCTACACATTTCTTGAATTTAAAGCCAATCCGTCAGTTATTGAAACACTTGAAGTTAATTTCCGTCGCGACGAACGAGTTGTGAGATTCTTAACTGTAAAACAGGATAAGTTTGCACATGAGTATGCTCTTAAAAGAAGAAATAAAAAGAGCGGCAAGAAAAAAGAAGCTGAAGTAAACGTTAACGAAAAGGAGGATTAAGAAATGGCAAAACAATCAGAAATTAGATATTTAACACCATTATCGGTAGATGTAAAAAAGAAAAAATATTGCCGATTTAAAAAGAATGGTATAAAGTATATCGATTACAAAGATCCTGAGTTCTTGAAGAAATTTCTTAACGAACAAGGTAAGATATTACCAAGGAGAATTACAGGTACATCATTAAAATTTCAACGTCGTATTGCACAGGCTGTGAAGAGAGCTCGTCATTTAGCTTTGCTTCCATATGTAACCGATTTAATGAGATAAAAGGAGGATTTGAAATGGAAGTAATATTAAAAGAAGATATTTTGAACCTTGGTTACAAGGATGATTTAGTTAACGTAAAGAAGGGCTATGCCCGTAACTTTCTCATTCCTCAAGGAAAAGCAATTATTGCAAGTGAATCTGCTAAAAAGGTACTTGCAGAAAATCAGAAACAACGTGCACATAAAATTGCACAGATAAAAACTGATGCAGAAGCAATTGCAGCTAAAATGGAAGGTACTACTCTAACTATTGGAGCAAAGACCAGTTCAACAGGAACAATATTTGGTTCTGTTACTAACATCCAGATAGCTGAAGCTCTTCAGGAAAAAGGATTTGAAATTGACAGGAAAATTATCATAATCAAAGATCAGGTAAAAGAAGTTGGAACCTATAGTGCAGTAGTGAAACTACACAAAGAGGTTTCTGTTGAAATACCTTTTGAGGTTGTAGCAGAATAGTATAGTTTTACATAAATCTAAAAAATGCCTCGGGATTAAGTTCTCGGGGCATTTTTTTAGTGTGCATTATCATATTTTTATCGATATATACAAGTAAACTGTTGGTATGTGAACTGATATATCTATAAAATAAATTACGGTTGATTACTGATGATATAAAATTTCAACTGTATCCCTTGCAATAGTAAGTTCCTCATCTGTGGGAATAATTACAACTTTTACTTTAGAAGTTGGTTTGCTAATTACCATTTCTCTTCCTTGGGCTGTGATATTTAATTCCTCATCAAGTTCAATACCCATATACTCCATATCTTTGCAGGCTGCACTACGAGTAATAGCCTGATTCTCACCAACACCTCCTGTGAATACCAATACGTCTACACCACCTAAGGCTGCTGCATAGGATCCAATATACTTTTTAATTCGGTAGCAGTATGTGTTCATACCTAATATAGCTCGCTCATTGCCGTCGTTAATAGCTGTTTCGATCTCACGCATATCTGAAGAAACACCTGAAATACCAAGCATCCCTGAGAACTTATTTAAAAGAGTTGATATCCCTTTTGTACCCATATTCTCTTTCTCCATAATGTAAGAAATTACACCAGGATCAACATCTCCGGAGCGGGTACCCATAATAAGTCCCTCAACCGGAGTCATCCCCATGCTTGTGTCAATTGATATGCCGTTTTTAATAGCAGTTATAGACCCACCATTGCCAATATGAGCAGTAATTATACGTTGTTCTTCATAAGGTAATCCTAAGAATTCACATGCACGTTTAGAGACATAGCGGTGACTAGTGCCATGGAACCCGTATCGTCTAATACCATATTTTCGTAAAGGGAGTAGGGTAAACCATACATGTAGGCATAATCCGGCATGGTTTGATGAAATGCTGTATCAAAAACACCTACTTGTGGAGTTTCGGGTAACAGCTCTTGTATTGCGTATATACCTTTTAGGTTAGGTGGATTGTGAAGTGGTGCCAGTTCAATACACTCATTAAGCATTTCAATAACCTCTTCTGTTATAAGTACACTTGAGTTAAATCTTTCTCCACCATGTACAACTCTGTGACCAACAGCCTTAATCTCTTCTAAGTTTTTTATACAGCCATATTTCTCACTAAGCAGAACTCCCAATATATATTCAATACCCGCTCTATGTTCAAGAATTTCTCCTTCTAACATAACTTTGTTGCCATCAGGAAGAGTTAATTTAAGGAATGACCCTTTCATCCCAATCTTCTCAATTCCTCCTTGTGCAACAACTTCCTTACTCTCCATCTCGAAGAGTTTATATTTTATAGATGAACTGCCACAATTTAAAACCAATATTTTCATTTCAGTCTCTTTTATTCTCTTTTTACTCACTAATTTACTACTGCTTTATTTACTGAAACCGGATTGCCGCTTTCATCATATATATAAAAACCTTTACCTGTTCTAACACCTAATTGGTTAGATCTATATAGCTTCCAAAGGAGTGGACTTGGTTTATAATGCTTTTCGCCAAACTCGTTAAACATTGCTTCCATTAGTGTAACAAGTCTTTCTATGCCAATAATATCTGCCATCCTGAAAACGCCGTATCTCTGACCGTAAATAATGGTAAATGTTTCTTCAAGATCCTCAAAAGAACAAACTCTTTCCAGAAGAATCTGGCAAGCTTCATTAAGCATATTCACCATAATTCTCATACTTACATTTCCGTTACTTTCATTTATCTTATGTGGTTTATAATTAATAAGCTTTGCAAATAGCTCCATTTTCTTATAAACTTCTTCCGACGTGTACATGCCGCTCACAATTTCAAGTAATCGTGCATCGGGATGTGAAACAGGGAAATAAAGACTTACGCATCTCTCTTTATGTACAAGCTCTGCGGCAAGCTCACTAATGATTACTACCGATCCGTTTGTTGCGATAATTGCATCAGGATCTAAGATGTCTTCAAGCTTCTTAAATATATTTTTTCTTAATGGTGTACTTCTCCGTCCTCCCTCAGAATAGCGAGTACACTCTATTACTAAATCACAGCCGGCAAAATCTTCATATTCAAGAGTAGGGAATATCCGATTCATAATAATCCTTTTCTCAACTTGAGTTAGTCCCCAGCTACTTATTTTCTGATCCATCACCTTTTCGAGCTCATTGGTGACATAATCAATTCTTTCTTTTGTTTCTTCCAGAAAAATAACTTCCATTCCTGCAGTGGCAGCCATATTAATGATATTTCTACCTTCTTTACCGGCACCAACCACACCTATTTTCGAGAAAAGTGGTTTGTTCTTATTTTCAGCCGTAATATTAAGTCCGTAACTATCAATCGGCTCAATAATCATTTCGCTCATATGAATTCAAATTCTTTAAATCTATTATTTTAGTCCTATAGCCTGGTTCGCAGTAATTGTAACCATATTATATATATCTTCAACTGAACAACCGCGAGACAGGTCGTTCACAGGAGCTGCCATGCCCTGCAACACAGGACCCACGGCTTGTGCATTACCAAGTCTTTGAACAAGCTTATACCCAATATTTCCCGACTCAAGAGTGGGGAACACCAATATGTTTGCCTTCCCTGCAATTGGGCTTCCCGGAGCTTTTGTTTGGCCCACTTCAGCTACGAGTGCTGCATCAGCTTGTAATTCACCATCGATCTTTAATTCCGGATCTGTTTCTTTTGCAATTCTTGTAGCTTCTCTCACCTTATCCACCATCTCATGCTCAGCACTCCCTTTTGTTGAAAAGCTTAACATAGCAACTTTTGGTTCCACACCTACTAAGCTTTGCATAGTTTTGGCAGATGATATTGCAATTGATGCAAGCTCATCGGCAGTGGGGTTGGGCATAACAGCACAATCGGCAAATAATAAAACACCATCTTCGCCATATTGTGGAGTATTAGTAAACATAATAAAAGCACCCGAAACCACTTTAACACCCGGTAATGTTTTAATAATCTGCAAAGCAGGTCTAAGCACATCACCTGTGGTATTTTGAGCACCTGCAATTTCACCGTCTGCATCACCACTCTTTATCATTAAGCAAGAAAGATAAAGAGGGTCTTCCACTAATTTTACAGCCTTCTCATAAGTCATCCCCTTATGTTTACGCAGCTCTATAAGTAGATTTATATAATCCTCTTTTTTGTTGTGAGCCTTTGGATTTATAATCACTGCATTATTGAGATTTGTTAGGCCAAATTGTTCTGCCTTAATATTAATTTCATTTTGATCTCCCAGCAATATAATGTTGGCTATTTCATCACTTAGTAATTTGTCAGCGGCACGTAAAGTTCTTTCTTCTGTTCCTTCGGGCAAAACAATACGCTGTTTATCAGCTTTCGCCCTTTGAATCATTTTATCGATTAAATTCATTGCTATATATAAAGTTATTGTTTTCCAATAATGTGGTCAGGATACAAATTGATGAAAATGTATACATTACAAAAGTACTAAAAAAAAGGGTAATTAATGAGAGAACTTAGTTCATAAATAATTTGTATACCAATTCATTCTCTTATTAGTTTGCTTCTGTCTATTATAATAACAGTTCGCCCGTCCAATTTTATTATTTCGTCATCCTCCATTTCCTTCAATGAGCGTGCAAGGGACTGTCTTTGTACTCCAAAAAAATCGGCTAACTGAGTACGTGACCTTTTAAGTGTAAAGCTATTTCTTTCAACTGTTGTTTTCTCAAGAAAAAATGTAGCAAGTTTCTTTCTAAGACTCTTAAGTGAAATCATTTGAAGCTTGTTAGTAAGAAATAAAGTAAGATCGGCATTAAGAGAAAGAAAATTCGTTAGCAGTTGTCTGTTATTCGCCATCTTGTCGAGCCATGCCGACTTTGATATTTTCAGGAATATACAGGGTTCCACAGCAATGATGTCAACAGGGTATTTGTTGTCTATACCGTATATAAAGGATGGAGCTAATGGTACAACTGCTTCAAGTGTTTCAATTTCAAGTACATTACCTTCCATTGTTATCATTTCTGTTCTAACACTTCCATGAATAAGTAACATTACATACTTTATTGGGTCTCCCTGCATAAATATAGTATCACCTTTTTTATAGGTTAATACCTCTTTCACATTTCTGTCGAGAAACTCATCATGTTCTGCTTGAGTCAATCCTTTGAAAAGAGGACAATAGCTTACCGTTTTATGGGCTTGTCCGTGTTCGTGATGATAATGGTCAAGATGATCAATATTTATATTGTGTTC
>DATGMV010000160.1:0-9109 GCA_035307185.1 Fermentimonas sp.
ATCATTAGGTTATGGAAAAAGACTCGAATGGCCTGACGACTACTTCCAGATTATGGCACAACTTGGTTACCAGCGCTACGGACTTAAGAATTGGTCTTATAACCGTTTCCCATTTCAAACAGGTGTTAGTAACAGTATTACATTGGGCTTAACTTTATCACGCACCTCAATAGATAACCCATTATATACAAGAACCGGATCAGAGTTCACACTGAGTGTAGATGCAACACCTCCATTCTCACTTTGGGATGGCAATGATTATGCAGCTATGCAAGACACTGACACAAAAAAATACAAGTGGAACGAATATCATAAGTGGAAATTAAAGATGAGAACATATACTCCACTTACTCCATTAACTGTAACTCGTACTCCTGTAATTGCTACCAGAGCAGAATTTGGAGTTCTCGGTCATTATAATAAAAACAAACTTACTCCTTTTGAGACTTTTGATGTAGGGGGTGATGGTATGACTGGTTATACTAGTAGTTTTGCAACTGAAACAATTGCACTGAGAGGATATGAAAATAACTCTATAGCAATGCAATCACGTGCATACACGAGATTAGGTCTTGAACTTAGATATCCATTCATTCTTGAACCAAATTCAACTATTTATGGTGTTGCATTTCTTGAAGCTGGAAACGCCTGGATGAATTTAAATGAAATTAACCCATTTGATCTGAAGAGATCTGCCGGTGCCGGTGTGCGTATATTCCTACCTATGATCGGATTAATGGGAATCGACTGGGCTTATGGTTTCGATACCGTATATGGAACAGGATATAGAGACAGAGGAGGAAGCCAGTTCCACTTCATAATTGGACAAGAGTTCTAACTTGCTGACTATTTTAACATTATTTACCGCGTCGATAATAAACATTTCCATATAAACCCCGTCTTATATAACAGACTAAAATAGACAGATTATGAAGAAAATTGTTTTATTAATCAGCATGTTCCTCACACTCTCGTTAGGTAACATTTTGGCACAGCAATATGCCTTAATAGATATGGAGTATATTCTGAATAGAATACCATCCTTTGAAAATGCAAATGAACAGATTGAGAATCTTTCAAAACAATGGCAAAGCATTGTGGACAAAGAGGTAGAGGAAGTAAATGCTTTGTATAAAAAATACCAGGCAGATTTATCCTTATTAACGGGAGCCGAAAAGACAAAAAGAGAAAATGAGATCGTAGCTAAAGAGAATGCTATACAAGAGCTTCGCAATAAGTATTTTGGTTCTCAAGGAGAATTATTCCAACAGCAGGAGAAACTCATTAAACCAATACAAGACAATATATACGAAACAGTTAAGAATATTTCTATCGACAATGGATATAGCATGGTAATTGACAGAGCATCTGCAACTTCAATTATATTTGCTTCTCCAGCTATTGACATTAGCGATGAAGTACTTTTAAGGTTAGGCTATTAAAGATAAATCATTTATATTTGTAGCCATTTTTTAGAAATTCAAAATTATAAAATAGAAATCATGTTAAAAAAATTATTAATCTTTTTTATTGCATTAGCTCCAATTGCGGCTGTTGCTCAGGATGTGAAAATTGCTTACATCAACGCCCAAGAGGTTTTTGCAGCCATGCCGGAACTGAGTAGTATTGAAACACAACTATCAGAAAAACAAGAACAGATAAATAAAAACGGTCAGGCTTTAATTGATGAGTTCAACAGAAAATCTGAAGAGTTTGAATCTGGATCAGCCAATGCATCAGATGCATTACTTCAAGATCAACAAAAACAGCTGCAATCTATTCAGGAAAGATATCAACTATTCCTGCAAAATAGTCAACAGGAAATGAATCAGCTTCAGCAAAAACTTCTTGAACCACTAAACCAAAAGATAGCAGAAGCTATTAAAAGTGTGGGAGATGCAAATAATTACACGTATGTGTTTGATGTATCAACAATGCAATCTCCAATTGTTTATGTTAATCCATCAGCAATAAATATTACAGCAGACGTTAAGACTAAACTTGGGCTGTAATTAAAATATATGATATAAGAAAGCTGCCTCATGACAATAAAATCTGAGGCAGCTTCTTTATGTAGTACTAGTCAACTATTTTTCACTAGTCAACTAATCAACAGATAACTATTCATAGTCTTAGTCAATTCTCCACTTAAAATCCTTTTATAACAAGTATTGGAGTATCAGAATGGAATAACATCCGTCGAGCAATACCAGGGTTAAACATTCTTGCGAATAAATTTCTCCTTGAACTTGAAAGAGAAATCATATCAATATTATTCTCATCTACGAACTTCTCGAGTGAGACTTCTAAACTTTCAGACTGATCTATTAGTTTGTATTCAGTTTGTAATCTTGGATTACTCTCTGTTAAGTATTTTTGCAAACCGGATAATTTTATTTCGTTCCATACATCATCTTTTTTAGCTATGTGTGCAAGAAATAATTTTACTGGATATGGCTTTAAAAACTTCATCATTATATCAAAAGCTTTAAACTCACGCTCTTGAAAATTAGTAAGAAAAACAATCCTTTTAATTTCGGATAGGTTTCTTACTTTAGCATCCTCTGGTACGGCAAAAATAGGCGTTTTACAGCCATCCATAACTTCTGCGGTAACACTTCCTATCAGATCCAGATCTTTTGCATTCTTCCCTCTCGTACCCATTACAATTGCAATAGGTTTCATTTTCTTTGAATAAGTGATAATCTCTTCTTCAGGCAATCCTTCTATTAGCGTGTGAGTGTAATTAACATTTGGGAATGTATTATTTGCTATTTGAGCGTCTATCTTTTTTATGAGCTCATTCATATCCTTCTCTGTTTTCTTTCTTATATCCTGATATATATCTTTATCAGAAATTGGGATTGTAAATGCATCGCTGAAAGGTATAGCAGCAGGATAGAAAGGTGTGAAAAAAGCATGCATCAGTTTAACACTGCAGTTAAGGTCATGTGCAAGTTTAAATCCGAATTCACAGGTTAAAATGGTGTAGTCTGAGAAATCAACCGGTATTAATATTTCATTAGACAACTCCTTGCCTTTGTCATCTTGATCTTCATCATTAGTAAGTTTTGAAGTAAAATCCACCTGCTCGATCACCCTTAGTGCTGACTGCAAATCACTTTCTCTTATTCTAACACGTACGCTGCCGGGAATTGTAGGTTCAATTAGATTTACTCCATGAATTACCGATGGTATTCCTTCAGATTCCAATATTGATTTCAGTATTTGAGCTTTTTCGTAAGTATGAATAGCTACTGTTACTAATTTATCATTGTTTAATTGATCATCTTTATTAACTCTTTGCATAGTACTAATTTTTAATATCTTTAATAGACATGTGATTTAACAGGTGACAAAAAACCCAATACTGAATTGAATGTAATCATGTATTGGGTTTGTTATTTATGGCTATTCAGCTTGTTCTGCTTGTTCTGCCTCTACAGCATTGGGATCAGGATAATCATTCAGACCCAAAATTTTTAATGCCTTATCAAAAATTGTAGTATCGTCAAGTACCACAATACCTCCATCAGGTCCGGGTTCAATATGTATACCCGCACTTCTACCTTCTTTATAGTTGTATCCGCCAAAATAGTTTCTTACTGTTTCAGGTTTCATATCCAGTTCTGTTGCAATTTGACGGATACTCCCATCGGGGAGCTTATCCTTCAAGTCTCTCAAATCATTAAATGAAATTGTTCTTGCCATGGTTACTTATTTTTATGTTTAAAATTCTTTCTGAACTTATATTGAGCCCTAAACTTAGTCAAAAAAAAAGATATTCCAAACGAAAATATGTTTTAATTTCGAAATTGTTTCTATTCAAATATTATAACATCATTCAATGAGGTAAAGTTGACAACAAGGGACTAAAGATTGTAAGAATCAGTATGTATATCATTATAAAAGTTGAAAGAATCCGACCACTTTTGGCAGCATAAATTGATTCACTATTATTAATATGTACTGTTTTTAAAAGTGTTTTATAAACTACTAAAAAACAAACATATAGAATTATTGCTAATAACGTTCCCACAATCATTCCCGCTATTATATCAGATATAAAATGCACACCTAAGTAGATGCGTGTATAACTATTTAAAGTTGCCCAAAAAAGTGATGTAATTGTAATCCAACGATACTTAAATATAAAAGACATAAAAACTGCTAAGCCAAAAGAATTGGTTGCATGACCAGATATAAATCCATATTTGCCCCCTCTGTAACCATTTAAAAAATCAACTTCGTTCATAAAATCGGGGTGATGTGTTGGTCTGAATCTTTCGAAAAAGGGTTTAAACAAGGAAGAAGATACCTGATCGCTCGCAACAAATACAAGAACAAAAAACAGAGTTACTAATAATGCAGTTTTGTGAGGTGTTTTATAGAAAAACATGAATATTATAATAAGAAACAACGGAATCCATACGAATCTGCCTGATATAGTCCACATTATATTATCAAGTACGACCGATTCACTACCGTTTAAAGCAAAGAAAAGGTCACGCTCCAATGGTAACAGTTTTTCTATGGCATCTTTCATAAATAAGTATAGTTTTTTATAGTTATTCTAATTAAATAATCTCTATATTTTCATTTCTGGTCCACCCTACACTTCCGTTTTCTATTTCAACTTCGTACCAGTTTCGATCGCTACTTCTTACCTTTACTTTAGTACCTTCATGTAGCTCGAATAGCTCGTTGCTGTTATCATCTGGGGATGCATTTACACGAGCAGCACCAACCATCACAATAGCACTATCACCTCTAACTCTTTCTCTTTTTTGACTAAAAGAAAAGATATTAAATATTATTACTAAAATAAATAATACAATAGCTGAGTAAAAAGCAGTCTTCCTTGCCCATAAGAGTCTAACAAAAAGATAAACAGATAGTGAAATAAGGAATATTATAAAAGAAATAATAGCTAAAGCTGCCCAGGTATTTGAGCTATACAAATTTCTTACGGCTTTAAACCAGTTGGAAAGAAAGATATCTCCGGCAGGTATTATGCGGTCAACTTTTCGGTTATTTGCAAAACGAAGATTATGCCTTATATCACTATCACCCGGATCAAGAAGAAGGGCTCTCTCATAATTAAGTATTGCCTTACCTAATTGATTATCCCTGAAGTATGCATTACCCAAGTTATAGTATAACTCAGATGACACTCTATTATTATTAATACCAAGCTCAACCGCTTGTTCGTAGAGTTCTATACTCTTTTTAAAATCTTGACTTCTATATGCCTGAGAAGCTTTATCTGCCAAGTCATTATTGGCAACTTCGTTATCTCCATAATTAATATCAATAGCCTCTTGAGTCACACTTGCCTGTTCCTGGACAGATCCAGTAGACTCCTGAGTCATATCTGGGCTTTCTTGTCCAATCAATGCAGAAGAAGACAAAAGTGTTAATACAAATATTGCAAGTGGAAGGGAATTCATTTTATCAGATTTCTTTCTCTTTAATCTATTTTCCATTTCTCCAATAGCAGCAACAGTATCATTATAAATTTTGCCCATTTCAGCATCACTTTCGGCAGGCGCATAACGAGCAAATTCACCAGTGTTGAGGATTTGCATAAACTTGCTAATAAGTTCTTCATTTATACCATATCTCATAAGCTCTGTTTCAATATTATATTTTGATAATTGAGCCAATGGAATCGATAGCTTATCACTAAAATAGCCCCATATTGCCTTTAGGAGTTCATCGTAGAAGCTTTCCTTATTCTGATCTTTTAGATATTTCTCAGAAAGTTTCAGGCGTCTAATGGCAGTTTTGTTAGCTTTCCTGTTTTTCATCAGAGCAACGTTAGCATTCTCTTTTGCTTGTTTTCTATTAAAAAAGAAAATAACAATAAGTAAAATGAAAGGTATAATATACCACAACCAATAAATAAAAGATCCTACAAAAAAGTTACTGATTGATATATATCCTGGGGTTCCAGTTTTCAGAAAACGAATATCTTGCTCTACTTTAACATCTTGTTGACTTACAAAATTTGTTGCAGAAGTACTTCCCGGATCACCTTTTGCAATTTGTAAGTCGTATTCCGAAGTTGAAAGAGTTTTGTATGATTTTGTATTAAGATCGAAATAACCAAACTCTGCAGCCGGTATAGTATAACTACCTTCATACCTTGGTATTACCATATACTCTATTACCCTAATACCTGTGAGTCCGTTTGTTGTAACGTTCAATGAATTATTAATAACAGGATCATAGACCTCAAAATTATTCGGAAAATCTATCTCAGGATTACGTATTAGTTTCATGTTGCCAGTTCCCGAAATCTCTAAACGAAGTGTTATTGCCTCGTTAGCTTTTACCTGTGTAGAGTTGATACTTGAATTAACTGTAAATGTTCCTACTGCATTAGAATAATTCAGGGGTTTATTTCCCGGGAGTGGTTTGACGTTAACAGTAAGAGGGTTAGTAACCATATTCTTTTTAACATCTGCCATTAATTCCTGTGAACCGAAAAATGTAGATACTTTCCTACCTGAAGGTACTGAAAATACCATCTCAATTGAACCTGACGGGATAGTAATTTGTCCGGATCTTTGAGGAAATAACAATGTTTTTCTCAAATCTGCGGTATAATAATTCCTACCGTTATACCTTTCCATTTTCAGTTGTTGATTAGAAGGCATATCAACTTCCTCCACCATGAATCCCTCAAATTCGGGGAACTGTATTCTGCCAAAATTAACAACGTTAAGAGTAGTATACAATCGGAAGGTTACAGTGAAACCTTGTTGTTCATATGGATTGTTATTAGAAATAATAGCTCTTATAAATGCATCGCTTTCGGAAATAGTAGCTGACTCCGTATTGGATCCGCCGGATCCTCTACTGCTTCCACTACTTCCTTCTCCACCCTGTGAAGATGTTTTATCGGGTGGCAATACCTCAACGTTTAGAGAGTTCGACCTATAATTGCTACCTCCTACGGTTATAGATGCAGGTTCGATAGTGAATGAGCCTGTTTTTTTAGCTACAAGTATATAAGTATACGTCACCGATCTCTCAGAGGTGGTTTTACCGTTTACAGTTCGCTGACTAAAACTAGTAGAGGTACTGGGACCAAATAAAACTTCAAAGTCTGTAATATCGGGAAGCCTCAGGTCTTTCCCCTCCTGATTTAAAATATAGCTTAATCTGAACTGTTCTCCTTCAACCACTGTTGCAGGAGCAGAAGCTTCAAACTTAACTTGCGCAGCTACATTCAAATTGTTTAATGTAACAATACTAAGTAGTAGAAAAAGAAATCTATAAATCTGCTTTTTGTTGTTCATCGTAAGAAATCTCCTACCAGTTTTTATTTTGTCTTCTGTTATCTTCTGCTTGTTCTTCTCTTTCCTGAGCTTTAATCTGCTGCACTTTCTCCTGAGTCTCACGCTCATCCTGTTCTATTGCCTGAAGTAATGCACGTGCGTTATCTCGCGACATCTGCTCTGGAGAATCAGGCTGCTCCGGTCGCTTCTCCTGATCCTGTTGATTCTGAGGCGACTGCTGCTGATCTTGCTTCTGCTCCTGTTGCTCTTGCTCCTGATCATCCTCTCCGTCATCTTGTTGTTGCTCCTCATCCTGAATCATTTTCTGCACAACAGCAAGATTATAACGTGTTTCATCATCTTCGGGATTTAACCTTAATGCCATCTTATAAGCTTCCATAGCATCGTTAAGTTCCTTCTTACGCAACATTGCATTTCCAATATTGTGCATAGCAGATGACACATTTAAAGGATTCTCTTCCTCAACTGAATTAGCATTATTGTAATATTCAATTGCTCTATCCCACTCCTTTTGATTATATAACGTGTTGCCAAGATTATAGTTTGCCTCTTGAGATGAGGGATTCTCTTGAATTGCCTTTTCATAAAAAGAAGCAGCATCTGAATACTTCTGAATCTTATATTCCTTATTTCCTTTTCTAATATTTTTACGTACATCCTTCTGTGCTGATAAAGATATAGGTATCATAATCAACATTAAGGAAAGTATTAAATATCTTTTATTTATATGCCTCATTTCTCGTCTTATTACCTTTACATAAATCCCAAAAATCAGAACACATGTTTCACATTATAATAAATCAATCCTGAGTAAAGATTCTAACTTTACGAAATATTGGATTCTTCTTATCGTAAATAAGAATCTCTATCAGAAGAATTATCATCAAAACCCATGCAAAAATGGTAAACTTCTCATCGTATTCAGAATATGACAAACTTGATGTAGTTGAAGTCTCCAGCTCATCGAGTTGCGAAACAAGAGCCTGAATTGCACTATTGCTGTTATCAGCTCTTACATACAATCCTTTACCGGCTTGTGCAATTTCCATACTAATTTGCTCATTCAATCTCGAAACAACCACATTGCCTTCGTTATCAGTCATGAAATTACTACCATACTCAACGGCCGGTATTGGCGCGCCACTTGGAGACCCTATACCTATAATATTTACCTGTACACCTGCTTTAGCAGCATCTGCAGCAATACTTACCGAATTGCCTTCATGATCCTCTCCATCTGTAATGACAACAATTGCTCGACTTGCGTTCTCATCGCTTGAAAACGAATTCAATCCCAGATTTATGGCTTCTCCAATTGCTGTACCCTGAATAGGCACCAAGCTTGGATCAATTGAGTTTAGAAATATTTTAGCTGATTGAGTATCTGATGTCAGAGGCATCTGCACGTAAGCTTCTCCGGCAAAAACAATTAATCCAACTTTATCATTCATTCTCACGTCGATCATACGCGATAGTATCTGTTTAGCTCGTGCAAGCCTGTTTGGAGAAACATCTTCAGCCATCATAGAGTTTGAAACATCAATTGCAATAACAAGTTCAATGCCCTCCTTCTCCACTGTCTGTACTTTAATTCCAAATTGTGGCCTTGATATTAAAAATATGCCAACACAAAGTGCAGCAAAAATTAGCCAAAACTTAAGATATGAACGTTTCAGAGAAAGCTCAGGCATCATCTTTTTCAGAGTAGAAAGCGTACCCATCTTTTGCACATCTTTCCTTTTCCTGATGTTCAAGTATATATATAAGACAAGCAAAAGTGGCATTGCCACGTAAAGCCATAA
>DATGMV010000161.1:0-3443 GCA_035307185.1 Fermentimonas sp.
TAGTACTATTCCAGCGCTGTCGTAACCCCTATATTCCAAACGTTGTAAGCCTTTAATCAAAATGGGGTAGGCTTGTCTGTTACCAATATACCCTACAATTCCACACATATACAGAAAGATGTTATTGTTAATCGTTTTATCTACTTATCTTTTTTTGAGATTAGTATCTAAAGGTGATGTTTTTTAGGTAATTATAACAAATAACTTTTTTGATTGTTTATGTTTATATAGAAATAAAGATGTGTCACTCAATTTCATTTTGTTTTTTAATGAGGGAAATACCGTTTTGTGGTATTCCCCTTTTAAACAAACTAAAAAAAATCATTTAATCTCTGTATTTACAGCATGCCGGCAATGAATCATAAGTAGCCTGATCTGCCTTATATTTATCAGTATCATGTCCTGCAGCTGCAATTGTTTTGGCCACAGTATCGGCAGATGTTTTATCAGGATCAAAATCTAAGTGAAGTTTTTTATCTGCCTGTACCCATACAGCTCTAAGAACACCTTCTACAGATTTAGCTGCTTTCTCAATGCGATCTTTACACATCTCGCATAATCCTTGTACAGTTAACATCACATGATCACCTGATATCTCATTCATCATGCTGCGCTTTCCGGCAAGCTGAGCACTGGCATCTATTGTGAAAGCACCATTAGTAACAACTTCATCTCCTTCATTTAATCCGCTCAATACTACGTATGAATCACCTAATGAAGGACCCAGTTCAATTTCACGTAACAGAAATGCCGGCGTATCAGTGTCGGGCTGTTTAACATATACAATGGAACGCTTTCCTGTCCATAGAATAGCCGACTTTGGAATAACAACCTCATTGTTGTATTGTTTAAGGGGTGATTTTATAATAGCGTTAGCATACATTTCCGGTTTTAGTTCCATTCCGGGATTCGTTGTCTCAACACGAACTTTTGCTGTACGTGTGGACGAATCGAGGATAGGATTTATAAATGATATCCTTCCTGTAAATGTTTTTCCCGGTAACGACTGTAGAGTGTATTCCACTTGGTCGCCTATCTTTAAGAATGGAAGATCGGATTCGTATGCGTCGAATATTGCCCACACTTTTGATAAATCGGCAATTGCGAACAATACAGTGCCTGTATTAACATAATCCCCTTGGTTTACATTTTTCGAAATTACTATACCACTTGTGGTTGCTGCAACATCAATAAATGGCGAAACTTCTCCTGAATTTTCTAATTGCGCGATCTGTTCATCCGTTAATTTCCACAAACGAAGTTTATCTCTTACTGCTTCAAGTATAGCCGGCTGAATATCTTTCATTTTTGTTGCTTCAATAAGCTCCTGTTGTGCGTTTAAAAGTTCAGGTGAGTAGATTGTGGCAAGTGGTTGTCCACGTTTTACACTCTCACCGGTGAAAGTGACAAACAATTTTTCAATGCGACCACTCACGTGAGAAGTCTGTGATTGTGAGAGACGCTCATCTACCTGAATTGTGCCATAAAATTGTACTTCCTTTATCGGATTCTGTCTGCTTACAACAGTTGTTTGTACATTGGCAAGTGCAGCAGCTTCAACAGATAGTTGTATAGCATCCGGGTCTACAGTTGCGTCACCTGACCCCGAAGTTTGCAGAGGAATCAGATCCATTCCGCAAAGAGGGCAATCTCCCGGTTCTTCCATTCTTATCTGTGGATGCATAGAGCAGGTCCATATTGTTGGATCATCACTGTGATCATGCGCTTCTTCAACAGTTTCTGTTTGATGCGATGACTGATTACGGTCGTTTCCCGAAAATATTAACCAGCCGAGTAGCAAACCGGCAAGTAATACCAATCCATATCTGAAATATGGATGTTTACTTATCTCTTTTATTTTATTTTTATTCATATTGTTGAATGTATTATTGATTTAATGAATTGAAAGAACGTAATTTTTGAATAGAGGCCACCTTTGTATTGTATTCAGCGATAGCTTCTGCCTGTCGTAATTGATAATCCAGTAACTGACGCTGCATCTGAATCACGTTGGCAAGATCACTTTTTGCAGTTACAAACTCCTGAACAACCAACTGATATGTAACACGAGCCAGTTGTTCCTGCTTTTGGTAGAGTGCAATCTTCCGTTCTGCATTGTCGAGTTGCTGTTTCAGTTTAAACAGATCTGACCTAAGTAAATTAAGCGTGTTATTATACTTTTCCTGGGCCGATTGCGACATAAATCGACTCTCTTTTTGTTGTGCTTTGTATTTATTCCGATAAATAGGGAGCGATATAGAAAACATGGGCATTACCATATCCATGCCGTTCATTTCGGGAGTCATACCTTGATTCATAGTTGATGTCTTGCTTTCGCCTATTAGCATATATTGCAGTCCTATACCTAACATGGGATAGCTCATTTTCTTGTCCTTCTCTCTTTTTGCATTGAATGCCAGTTCTTCCTGCTCAAACATGCCTAACATTGGGTTTTGGCTCTCGATTTCACTTATAGAAACACCTTCATCGAAAATAAAAGGGACTTTTACTATTGAATCGGGAACTATAACTTCACTATCTACAGGGCGATTAAGCAAAGCATTGAATTTTGCTTTTTCAGCTGCGATATCGGACATGAGACTCTCAATGTTGTTTTCTATTTCAATCATTTCCAGTTGTATCCGGAGTACGTCCGACATGCCGGGGGAAGCATCATTCATACCTGAAGACATGCTTCCTCCCGAGCTGCTCATTCCTGACATTGAAGAAGAATAGGAAGTATTGCTGCCGGATGTTGCAGAACCACCCATAGAACCCATTCCTGCCATCCCGCCGCCTGATAAAGATGTACTGCTGTTTTTTGTCATAGGAGTAGGGGATGGTACTGAATAACTTGATGAGGACCCACCAAAAGATGAGGAAACTTTGCGAAGAGCAAGCTCCTCAAGTTGTTTCAGCAGTTGGAGATTCTCACGATTATTGTTTAGCTGCTCTACCTGTGTAGAAAGTATATACCACTGGGTATAAACTTCCAGAAAAAGGTTATCCCTTGTTTCTCTGAATTGTTCATAAGCCATTTTGGTCATATGTGTTGCTTCAGTATGTGCCGCCTTTTTTGTGCCAAACCATGGGAACATTTGCATAAGGGTGAAATCGGCAATCTGACGTCCTCCCACAATATCCATAGGTTTTAGGAAAAAGCCCATATCCAACTGAGGGTTAGACCAGGCACCAGTCTGCGGCACCTTTTCCAGAGCAGCCTTATAAGTCAGAAAGTCGGCATTCAACCCCGGGTTGTTCTTCGCAGCTACTTCAAGATAGTGGGCAAGTGAATCTGTCTTCTGACCTTTGACCGGGAGGGTAATAATAATTCCCAGCAATAGTATGAATAATAGTTTGATGTTATATATTTTCATAATCTGTAATTTTAGCTTGTTGTTTCTCTTTTTTGCGGATAACACCTTCTCTCCACCAACACTGGA
>DATGMV010000162.1:0-3355 GCA_035307185.1 Fermentimonas sp.
TGTGGTGTAAAAGCTAAATGGAAAGGGAACACTATCACTGTTACACCTCAAAAATATATTGCAGAAGAGTTCGTGGTTGAAGCCGATTGGTCTGCTGCATCATATTGGTACGAGATTGCATCACTTATACCCGGTTCAGAAATAACTCTTAAAGGGTTAACTAAAAATAGCTTGCAGGGCGACTCAAACTTAGTTAATTTGTTTACCGATCTTGGAGTTACTACAGAATTCATTACAGATGGTATTATAATTCGCAGCAGCAAGAAAAAAACAAAGAAGTTTTTCCACGATTTTGTAAATGAACCCGATTTAGCACAAACTTTTGCAACTACATGTTGTTTTAAAAAGACACCATTTCTTTTTTCAGGCATACAAAGTCTAAAAATAAAAGAAACAGATCGTGTACAAGCATTAATTGACGAACTAAAGAAATTAGGCTATGTGCTCAAGGAAAATGAAATAGGGATGCTTGAATGGGATGGTGAGCGTTGCGAACCTGTGGTTAATCCTTCAATAGACACATACGACGACCACAGAATGGCAATGTCATTTGCTCCGGGGGCAATTGCTCTGGGCACTATAAGTATTAATGATCCTAAAGTAGTTACTAAGTCGTACCCATTGTTTTGGAGCGACTTAAAACAGGCTGGTTTTAAAATAGAAGAAAGGTAAAAGTTATGCAACCATTAGTATTATTTATAGGCATTATATTGTTTTTTATTGTGGCACTTGCCATCACAAACTTTATACAGCGAAGAAAAGGAAACACACAAACGCGCGAAGTACCTCCTCCTGCTGTTGATTTAAGCGAAGGTTGTTGTGGTGCTCATGAAGTATGTGAGAAAGATAGCTTAATAGCAGCATTTGCCGAAGAGCCCGAATATTTTGAAGACGAAGAGCTAGATAAATATTCTCTACGCGACTCGTCTAACTACAGCGAAAAAGAAGTAGAAGAATTCAGAGATATATTTTATACAATTCTGGACGAAGAGAAGCCCCGCTGGGTAAGAAGTTTACAGATGAGAAGTATATCTGTGCCCGATCAACTCAAAGATGAGGTTCTGATGTTTGTTAATGAGCTCAGAATGCACAAAATGCATGCTTCATAGTCAAATAACAGATGAATATCCTTGAACTGTTAGAATACACATTTTTCAAAAATGCCTTAATAGGAAGCTTGTTTGCAAGTATAGCCTGCGGTATAATTGGCACATATGTGGTATCGAGGCGACTTGTATTTATAAGTGGTGGAATAACTCACGCATCTTTCGGAGGGTTAGGCATAGGCTTTTACTTCTCCCTCCCTCCTATCCTATCGGCAATGGCATTCTCGGTGCTTTCCGCATTCGGCATACAATGGCTATCGCGAAAACAGGGTGTCCGTGAAGACTCTGCGATAGCGGTCTTTTGGTCGTTAGGCATGGCAATTGGTATAGTACTCACATTTCTCACACCCGGTTATGCCCCAAACCTGTCGGAGTATCTATTTGGCAATATCTTAACCATCACCCGCACCGATATAATCTCTCTTGTAATATTATCAGCACTTCTCCTACTCTTTTTTATACTCTTCATTCACGATATCGTATCAGTATCATTCGACACTGAATTTGCTAAAACAAGGCGCATAAACACCCAGTTTATAGAGTATGTAATGATGTTCTTCATTGCAGTTACAATTGTACTTAGCATTCGTCTTGTTGGCATAGTTTTGCTTATGTCGCTAATCACAATACCTCAAATGACAGCCAACCTCTTAACGGTAAACTACTCTAAAATAATATCACTCTCCATACTATTTAGCTTCGTGGGTTGCATAGCGGGACTATTCTTATCTTACTATCTAAATGTACCATCAGGAGCATTTATAATCTTTGTACTCATACTTATATTCTTCTTAACTAAGGGAATAAAAGCCATACACAGCGTTAAGCAATCTAAACAAACACAATAAAAACCACTTTTCTTAGTTATCTAAGATGAAATCATCTTAGAAAAAAACTTTCATGAAGTTGAATTTATTGTGGATTTAAAATATCACATCTTATTAAACATAACACTCTTAGCGGCTGCAGTACTAAATATTAGTTGCTCAACCGGTAGGAACACCTCAGCTTCGCGGGCATACCATGAATTAACTACCCGTTATAATATATATCATAATGCAGAGGAAAATTACACTCGCCTACTTGAGGCACAGCTCATTAACTCAAACGATAAATGGTTTGAATTACTAACATTCCATCCGGGAGAAAAAAGCACAAACAAAGAAATTCCCGGTGGACCGTTTGATGCGGTGATTGATAAAACGGCAAAGTCAATTGTTGAACATTCCATTACAGCAAAACCCCGCAGAGATCCCTCCAAAGCACATTCAACAGAGTATCGCCAATGGCTCAAACAAGAAGAGTTCAACCCCTACATAAAGAACTCATGGCTATTAATGGGCAAGGCATACGTGCAAAATGGCGACTATAACGAAGCTCTCTCAGTCTTCAAAGAAATACAGCGCATCTTCCCCAATGAAAAAGAGCTCATTGCAGAAGCTCAAATTTGGATGCTCCGCTCATACGTGGGGCTCAACAACAAATTCGAAGCTGATAACATGATATACATCCTTAAATCAAGTAAAATACCCAACGACTTAGAACCTCTCTTTAATCAAGAACATACAAACTACCTGCTATTCAATAAACAATTCACAGAGGCACTGCCCTACCTACAGAAAACCATAGATCAGGAAAAGAGACACCTTCAAAAGAAGCGACTACAGTTCTTGCAAGGTCAAATATACATGCTACTAAACAAAAAAGAATTAGCACTCAAAAGCTTCCAAAAAGTAAAAGGCATTAGAACACCCCCTGAAGTAAGTCGACATGCCTCATTCTATCAAGCAACCATAACCAATGGAGTAAAGCAAAACAGCTATTTCAACGACTCCATTGCTCAAATCATAAACCACAACGTAAGCTTAGAGCATATCGGCTCAAACTTGGCGCACTCTGTTCAAGCACCAAATAAAGCAAACAGCTCAAATTTCTATATCGCAACACCAATAGTCAGAGTTAAAGCAAACAAATACATCGGTCAAGAACACCTTAACAAAGCAAGCTCGGTAACAGACCTTAAAGAATCGTATAGCCTGCTTCTCTTTTTGGAAGGAAACAGCAACCTGCTAAATCAATTACTATTTGCAACAACCAACTTCAACTTCTCCAACTTCAAGCTGCGCACATTCAAAACCACACCAATCAGGATAAGCAGTAAGCAAGCAGTAAAAATTGAACCATTCATATCACTTTCCGAAACTACCCGTTACCTAAATCAGATTAAGTCCGACTCTACCTTCAGAAAT
>DATGMV010000163.1:0-5079 GCA_035307185.1 Fermentimonas sp.
AATAGAGAAGTTGGGGTTTGGCAATTGCAGATTATCACTTGCTGTTCCGAAGGATGAAAATTATAGCGATATCAATTATTTTAATAACAAACGTATTGCTACAAGCTACCCGAAGATTCTTAGTAAGTTTTTTACCGAAAACGGTATTAATGTGGAGATAGAAGAGCTAAGTGGTAGTGTTGAGATAGCAACAGGAATTGGACTCGCCGACGGTATATTTGACATCGTAAGTACAGGAAGCACATTAATAATGAATGGCTTAAAAGAAGTTGAAACGGTCACCAAAAGCCAGGCAGTTCTAATTAGCAACCAAAACCTATCCGATGCAAAGAAAGAATTGCTTGAGGAACTTCTTTTTCGGATAAAAGCTTATAAGGATGGACAGGGTAAGAAGTATGTTCTACTAAATGCTCCGAATGAAATTATCCCTGAGATAATTAAACTATTGCCGGGTATGCGATCGCCCAGTATACTGCCATTGGCAGACGAAGGATGGAGCAGCGTTCACTCGGTTATTAATGATGATGATTTTTGGGAGATTATTGATGAACTTAAAAGAAAGGGTGCTGAAGGGATTCTTGTGATTCCCATCGAAAAAATGATACTATAAACATCAGGTTTGAAAAATATAGTTATATTACTAAGTTTAATATAAAGCAGTTGCTATTATCAGTTGATGCTTGATAAGTATAATTTTAATTCTCCAACTTTGATTCTTTAGTACTTGTATTTTAATATGATAATTTAAAAGATGTTATACGATAGATTAAGAAAATATATGAGAACAGTATCTAATCCTTCCCGATCTAAATGGAATAAATTGGCTGAGCGACCGATGATTAAACAACAGAAGCTGATGAAAACGGTTGAGAAAATCTTTTATGATATTCATAAGAAAGGCGATAAGGCGGCAATTAATTACAGCCGTAAATTTGATTTCCCAGATCAGGAAACTGTTAAAGTTAGTGAGGAAATAATTGAAGATGCTTCTAATAAAGTCTCAGAAAGATTAAAGCAAGCTATTGCTGTTGCTGCCAAGAATATTGAAACTTTCCACAGATCGCAGCAGGAAGTGGTAAATAAAGTGGAGACAGCTCCGGGTGTTATTTGCTGGCGGGAATCGCGACCAATTGAGCGAGTTGGAATATACGTGCCCGGAGGTACTGCACCTCTCTTTTCTACTGTACTAATGCTGGCTATCCCTGCTAAAATTGCAGGATGTGAGGAGATTGTGCTTTGCACACCACCGGATGAAGAAGGCAATATCGATCCCGCTATACTTTTTGCTGCAAATTTGGCAGGTGTTACAAAGATTTTCGCATTAGGAGGAATTCAGGCAATTGGTGCAATGACTTTTGGCACGGATTCAGTTCCTAAGGTGGATAAGATATTTGGTCCGGGCAATCAATATGTTATGGCTGCAAAACGTTCGGCACAGTACTATGGGGTTGCAATAGACATGCCTGCGGGTCCGAGTGAAGTGCTTGTAATTGCAGATGAGACCTGCAATGCTTCTTTTGTTGCTGCCGATTTACTATCGCAGGCAGAGCACGGACCGGATAGTCAGGTACTGTTGCTATCAACAAGTAAAAAGGTGATTAAAGCAGTTAATAAAGAGATTGATGTTCAGCTTGCATCATTACCCCGACAAGATATTGCTACACAAGCACTAAAGAACAGTAAATGTATACTATTTAGAGAGATTGATGAATGTGTAGAATTCAGCAATTTTTACGCTCCTGAGCACCTTATTCTTGCTGTAGTGAATCCTTCTTTAGTTAGTAGAGACGTTATTAGTGCTGGCTCTGTGTTCCTTGGAAACTGGAGCTGCGAGAGTGCAGGTGATTATGCAAGTGGTACAAATCACACTTTGCCTACCAGTGGTTTTGCTAAGAATTATAGCGGAGTATCTTTAGATAGTTTTGTTAAGAAAATTACTTTCCAGCAACTTAGCGAAGAGGGTATTATCTCAATTGGCAGTGCGGTTGAGACAATGGCTGAAGCAGAGCAGCTTTATGCTCATAAGAATGCTATGACTCTTAGATTAGGTGCTGTTTCAGGAAATTATTTGCAGCAGCCTGATGACACAGATACAATAACTATTAAAAATAGCACTGATTATACTGAAGAAACCGCTATTTCAGAATAGACCAATACTTAAACTATCGTTTTAAAAATTAAAGACAAAAATTTTGGGGACAAGAATGAATAATTTTGATTTAAAATCTTTGGTTAGATCCAATATTTGGGAATTAGCACCCTACTCCAGCGCACGTGATGAGTTTACGGGTAATGAGGGTGTTTTTCTGGATGCAAATGAGAATCCATTCGGGGATAAAAACCGTTACCCCGATCCACATCAAAGAGAACTGAAGTTGAAGTTATCCGAACGCAATAATATACCAGTTGATAATATTTTTATTGGTAATGGTAGTGATGAGGTAATTGACTTGGTACTTCGTGTTTTTTGTGACCCAGAAAAAGATAGTATAATTGTTTGTCCGCCTACATATGGTATGTATGAAGTGTCGGCAAACATCAATAATATTAATATTATCAAAGTACCGCTTGATGATATGTTTCAGCTTGACACTGAAGCCATTTTATCTAAATCTGCCAAATGTATTTTTATTTGCTCGCCTAACAATCCTACGGGCAATAATCTCCATAATATTGAAGAAATATTGGAATTGTTCAACGGTATTGTTGTTGTGGATGAAGCATATATAGATTTTAGTGATTCTCCCGGATTTATTAATAAGATAGACAAGTATCCCAATTTAATTGTAACTCAAACTTTTAGTAAAGCCTGGGCTTTAGCAAGAGCTAGAGTTGGTATTGCATACTCCAACAATAATATTATCAGTTTGATGAGTAAAACAAAACCTCCATACAATGTGAGTGGTTTAAATCAGGATGAGGCACTAAAAGCACTGTCTGAATCAGATAAATTTAATGAGAGAGTTAAGATTATTTTGAAGGAACGTGAAACTCTGATGTTAGAACTGTCAAAATTATCTTTCGTAAAACATATATACCCCTCTGATGCAAATTTTCTTTTGGTGAAGATGGATAATCCTAAAAAGGTTTATAACTACTTGGTTTCTAATAATGTTATTGTGCGAAATCGAGATACAGTTGTTCCCGGATGTATTCGCATAACTGTGGGTAGCCCCGAAGAAAACTCAATTTTAATTAATGCTCTAAGAAATTATACCGACTAAGATAAAGTAATAATTAAAAACATATAATTGAGAGCGCATACATGGTAAGGCATTATTGGGAGCGTATGTTTGGAAAAGTAAAATTATGTCTTACTGATATTTACAAATAAAAAAAGTGTAGTTCAGAAATTTATAAATATATAATGAAAAAAGTACTTTTTATTGATCGTGATGGAACTCTTATTATTGAACCTGAAGATGAGCAGATAGATAGCCTCGAAAAGCTTGAGTTCTACCCTGGTGTTTTTCAGTATCTTTCTCGTATTGCTAATGAGCTTGAGTATGAAATTGTGATGGTTAGCAATCAGGATGGATTGGGTACAGCTTCATTCCCTGAAGACACATTCCACCCGGCTCACAATAAGATTATTAAAGCTTTTGAGAACGAGGGTATAGTTTTTAGTGAAATATTAATAGACAAATCATTCCCTCATGAGAATTTACCCACTCGCAAACCGGGTACTGCTATGCTTACTCACTATATAAAAGGTGATTATGATTTAAAATCATCTTTTGTTATTGGAGACAGACTTACAGATGTTCAATTGGCTGATAATATGGGTTGTAAGTCTATTTTATTAAGCATCAATTTAGATCTTATTTCAGAACATAATTCCAATAAAGTGCTTAATGCAAATCCTACACTAATCACTTCCGGCTGGGGTGAGATATATCGTTATCTCAAAGCAGAGCCTCGAAGAGCAAAAGTGAATAGAAACACTTCTGAGACAAAGATTTCTGTTGAAGTTAATTTGGATGGAACCGGGAGAAGTGAAATATCAACAGGACTGGGTTTCTTTGATCATATGTTGGAGCAAATTGCACGTCATGGCAACATAGATTTAACAATTAAAGCTGATGGCGATTTGCATATAGATGAGCATCATACTATTGAGGATGTAGGAATAACACTTGGTGAAGCCTTCTTAAAAGCAATGGGGAGAAAAAAAGGAATAGAACGGTATGGTTTTCTATTACCAATGGATGAATCTCTTGCACAAGTGGCACTTGATTTTGGAGGTAGACCTTGGTTGGTATGGGAAGTAGATTTCAAACGCGAGTTTATTGGTGATATGCCTACCGATATGTTTATGCACTTTTTCAAATCTTTTAGTGATAATGCAAAGTGCAATCTCAATATTAAAGCAGAAGGAGAAAATGAGCACCATAAGATAGAGGCTATTTTTAAGGCTTTTGCAAGGGCAGTAAAGATGGCCGTAAAACGGGGTGAAGAAGGGGGTATTCCAAGTACTAAAGGTGTTTTTTAATTGGTGTGTCAAAAAAAACTATTTTGAAGAAACTTTTATATTTAGAGATCTCAAAAAGAATATTCAAAATAATTCTATTCTTAAAAGAGTAAGTCAAAAAAGAGTATCCTGCAAGGTTCTGTTTTAAAAAAGAGTTAGTCAAAAAGAATGTGTTATAAATTGAAATTAAATGATTGCAATTATAGATTATAATGCGGGTAATATTACTTCTGTGAAGAATGCAGTAGATCGACTTGGATACAGCTGCAAGATAACTAATTCTCATGAAGATATTATGAGTGCAGAGAAGGTTATCTTCCCAGGTGTTGGACACGCCAACTCTGCAATGAATCTACTAATTGACAAGGGCTTAGACAATGTTATTAAATCTTTGCTTCAACCTACACTTGGCATATGCTTAGGACTACAACTGATGTGTAAATACTCTGAGGAAGGTAACGAAAAAGGAGGTGTGGAATGCTTGGGCATTTTTGATGCTGAGGTTAAAAGGTTTCCTCCAACTGATATTGTTCCACATATGGGTTGGAATACTATTACTCTCAGCAACAACTCATCTTTGGGCAATATATCTAATGGTATTGCTTCAA